>CAYHSI010000071.1:0-8967 GCA_964359225.1 uncultured Anaerolineaceae bacterium | reverse complement strand
GAATTCACCCAGCATCTTCGTCAGCTGAGCGTGGCCGCTGCCTATGGTCTGGTCGGCAAGTATGCTCGGCCCGCTGTCGATCCTCTCAAATGCAATCAGGCCATCAATTGGATCTACCCCGATGGTCACGGCTGTTGCCAACTGCCCGCATAGGTTGTAATGCAATCCGAAGTCGCCGGAGAAGTCGGATCCGTATCCCTTGCCAACGAACTCCGGAACGCCATCTACGCCGTTGAGCATGAGATACTGGTCGACCTCGCCTGGACTGTACTGAAAACGTGGCATGCCGAGCAGGCGCTGATCGTCAGCCACGATCGTCCCCACTCCGTGAGCGGCCGCACCTTCGAGGCCAAAGAGATAGATCAGGAACGCCTCGCTTGGATCGTCGCCGACCCCGAACTTGTACAGGGACTGGCTCTCGAGGAACTCTGCCCACTTCCGTTCGTACTCCTGCCTCGTCAAAACACGTTGGTCCTTGATCTCCCTGATTTCACCCGGCTCCAACGTGCCATCGAGACCGGCCAAGTCCGGGTTGATTCCTGCGACCGCCCACAGCCATCGTTCGTCCCTCACCCACGGTGGCGTCGTCAGGCGGTCGATTCGGGCCTGCTGTTCCGTCCAGGCATTCTGGTAGCCAAGGATGATCTGTTGTTTCTGCTCCCAAGGCATTTCGCGCCAGTCTGCTTGGTCGATCCAGGGAGGGCGCCCCAACGTCCTCGCCCACTGCGGCATCAGCCGAATTGGATCCTGCCCCTGCTCGACCATGTTCCGGATCAGCGCAGCCCAGGCGCCGAATCCCTTCGCCTCGGCCGCATCGGCCTCTTCGAAGGCGGCTGCGACGTGCGCAGTCCAGCGCGCCAGATCATCGACCTGCTCGCTGAGCATTCGAAGGTCGTGGTCCGCCTGATCCGCCAGCGCCTGGACCCAGGGAGCATACTGGCCGTCATAGCTTCGGGCGTTGGAGGCCGATCGCAGCAACTGGCTGCCCCAGCCGGTCAGGTCCTCACCGTTCATGATCAGGTGGGCGACCATTCGGCGAAGTGCTTGCACGTTGACGACGATCCTAGCTATCAGCTAGCTCCTTTGACCACTTCAGAAGACGCTCCCAATCAGCGGCCCGACGAGTTCATTATAGGACCGCTCGTCCGGTAGACATCCCCTAACTTTGCTTCTAGAATGAGCACAAACCAGCCATGGAAATCGACGACTTTGTCGAAATTACCGTAGAGCGAGAAATCCATCCGGAGGGGGCGCTTGAGCACGCTGAGAGGTTCCGCCGGGCCGCGGCCGCGGTGCAACGGGTTGCCGACGACTTGCGGAGCGAAATGGGTAGGCTGGAGCAGGCGTGGGAGGGCCAAGCCAAGGAACGGTTCGCCGGGTCTTTCGAAGGCCTCCTACCACGAATCGAGGGGCTTGCTCTCAGCTTGGATAGTCAGGCGGTTGAGATTGCCAACAAGACCGTTACGGTCCTCGAGCGAGTACGCATCCCTCGGAGAGAAATCTCTTGAGGATGCTGCGCCCCGTCGTAAGCCTAGATATCTCCTCTGCTCGCTCTCCCTATCGCGTTGCCGGTTGCCGGGCCGCGTCACCCTGAAGCGGCGCATCTTTCCGCTGAGTCTCGCACTTGCTGGACTATTGGCAGGGTGCGGATTCCTGGGCGGCTCCAAATGCCCGATCCAGGACGAGAGCTTCTGCGAGTTTGTTCGCGAACTCGAACCGCTGATCGCAGCGAGCGACACCGACGCACTCTTGGATCGCACCGCTCTGTTGTGCTGCAAGGAGGACTACGCCGGGCCGGACGAGGCAGGCAGCCCGGGATTCGAACCGGACCAGCCCTGTGTCCGATCGGGCGTGTATCGAGGCGAGGGTACCTGTCTGACGGCGGATCAATTCAACGGTTTGCTAGTGCGGCATGCACCCTTGTCCGTCGACTGGCTTGTATACACCCCCGAGAACTTCGCCGGGCTTCGAATCGACATGGGCGAGCTGGCTATCCTGATCAGTACCAACGATCCCGAGTGGTTCCTCGTCACGTTCGCAATCCGGAACCCCGAATCCTGGCAGATCGCCTCGGTTCACCAGGTCAGACGAGCCGTCCTGGATACGTTCCCTGCGGACGCATTCGTTTCCTGGCCCCCGGATCTGCGGACGCCTAAGCCGCCTCCCCGCGCGACCCGAGGCGTGGGGTAATCTGGCGGTGAGCGCTCTACGCCGGTACTGTTGGAACCCTCGGTAGAACCGAGTAAGATCTCGCTAACCGATGCCCCGCGACCCGTATTCCACCCTCGGCGTTGAGCGAGGCTCTGCCCAGACCGAAATCGCGGCCGCCTACCGACGCCTGGCGAGAGAGAATCACCCGGACATCCACAAGACCGGCGGGGCCAGCGCCCGGATGCAGGGGATCAACGCGGCCTATCGGGTGCTAAGGAACCCCGCCACTCGTTCCACATACGACCGCAAGCATCCGGTCCGCCGCACCGCCGCGCAGGCGAGAGGTGCTGAACACACGCGGCCCGGGTTGGATCCGTCCCCTGCCGGCGCGGCGACTTCCGCCAGCCTGTTCCCGAGCTACCGGATCTTCGGAGGGACCGTGGACCGGGCGATTGTGGGTGTGCTGGCCAGTCTGGTGATCCTCATCCTGGCGCTGCTCTTTGCCGGAGACGGGGTGTACTGGGGTGCCACGATCGCGTTGGCGGTCGGCTGTTGGGTCGGTTCGGTACCCAACCCCCGGCTGAGCTCGCAGCACGGCCTGGCGGTAGGCGTCGTGATCGGCATCTTCCTGGCAGCCATGATCGGGATCACCGGCTTCACCATAGGAGACCCCGGCAACCTAGCCCTCCAGGTGGCTTGTTGCGCTCCGTTCACGATCGCCTTCGGCGCCTCCACCGGTGCCATGCTCGGCCGAGCGGCGGGTTGGCTGCGCAAGGCCGGATCCTTCCGCGTACAATCTCATCGATCGGAGGAGGCCTAAGTGGAAGCGGTTGGCGGAGTGCTGTCCGCGTTCGGACTGGCGGCGAGCGCCGGGCTGAACGCCTACGTCCCTTTATTGATCGTGGCGCTCGTCGCTCGCTTCACCGACTGGATCGAGCTTGGGGCGACTTGGGAGCCTCTCACCAGCTGGTGGGTGATCGGCGTGCTGCTGGTGCTGGGACTGGTAGAGTTCTTCGCCGACAAGATCCCGGCCGTCAATCACGCCAATGACGTGATTCAGACCTTCGTCCGCCCGGCCGCCGGCGCGGTGCTGTTTGCGGCCAGCACCAACGTCGTCACCGACATCCATCCGGTGGTGGGGCTGATCGCCGGCGTGCTGGTTGCCGGCGGGGTTCATTTGGTCAAGAGCGCGGCCGTTCGTCCGGCGGTGAGCGTGACGACCGGAGGAGTCGCGAACGTGCCCGTCAGCATCGCCGAAGACATCCTCGCCACGATCCTGTCGATCCTTGCGATCGTCGTTCCGGTCGTGGTTGCGGTATTGCTCATCCTCCTCACCGCGTTCGCTATCTGGCTGCTCTGGCGCCGCGCCAATCGGTTAGCGAAAGCATAAGAGGAAGAAGTAACCCACATCGGGGTTGACCCCGCCAGGCCGGGGTCCGAATTGTCTGTTTAGCCCTAAGCACCAGCTACTAATAACACATGAGCAGTCTAAGGTTGGCAACCATCGCCGTCTTCCTCACTGCCATTCTGGATTTCGGCGCCTGGATTGCGACGCAATTCCTCGGGCTCCAAATACAGAGCGAGCTAGGCCGAGGGCTTAGCTCTCTCTTCCTCGGTGGCCTGTTAGTTGTGTTGGGCTGGCTGATGGCCCGAGGCAACAAGCTGGCGATCCTACTGGCGATCGGACTCTCGCTGTTCGACCTGATGACCGGCGCCTGTCTCTCCGCCGGAACGTACTCCGTCGGGGGGATCGGAGACGTCGTCCGCGCGGTGCTCCTGTTCGCGATGTTGCCGGGCCTCGCGGCCATTCGGCGGGAGCCTCGGGAACCATCGCCTAAGGTCGAGGATGAAGTGCCCGAGCTCACGGAGCCCGAGCACAGCGTATCGGCGCCTCCGGTGCGCGATGTCCAGCCCGCGGCCGTCGGACGCCTCCGGTCGCGCAAGAAAGGCTCCGAAGCCAAGCCTGCCGATCCCATCCGCCGGCGATTTGCCAGGGCGATGTTCGGGCTCTTGGCCCTGGTGGGCTGTAGCCTGGGCTTCATGATCTGGGAGACGGCCTTTCAGTGCGACCCTCGCCAACCCTGGGACATGCAGCTCGGGTGTGTGCTCCGCCCTGACCCGACGCCGGGGCCGTTCCCGATTCAGGGTGTCCGTCAACTTACCTTCGACGCCAGCCATTACGAGAAGCTGGCGTGGTCCCCCGCCGGCGACAACCTGTTGGCCACCCGCTGCGAGGTGATCCAGAGGGAAGCACAGTGTTACCTTGGTGGCCCGCCGGTCTTGATCGACCTTGTCAATGGGACAGTAAACGATCTGGACCTCAGTTGGTATCCGACTCCTTCCTCTCGCCTCGAGTTCTACTCCTACGCCTGGTCCTCCGATGGGGAAGAAGTGCTGCTCGACTTCACAGAAGTCTTCCTTGCGACTGCTGCCTCACCCACAACTCCAAGCTCGGCGACCGCTCAAGATCGCATCTGGCGCCGGGTAGCTCTCAACCGGGCCACCGGCGGCTACAGAGAAATCGCCACCGGCGAGGTCTTGCCCATCGCTTGGTACGATGAGCAAGGGCGGGTCTTCGGATTCCGGAAGGGCGAGTATGACTTGGAGGCCAGAGAAAGCATTGACAGCTTCGGTTGGTTTGACTATGAGTTGGACCAATGGCAGGAGGAAATGAAGCTGAGCAGTTCCTACTACGGGAGGACCCTGACCCTGTCTCCCGACCGGAAGACGCTTCTCCTGGGCCGTGACTTGAGCAACTCGAGCTGCCTGGGTCAAGTCCTGGTCTATCAAGTTGGAGATCGCGAACGGGGATTTACCGATTTACGTGGAATCTGTTTTCCAGCCTTCTCGCAGGATGGCAGCAAGCTGGCGTTCTCCATGATCTCAGAGTCCGATATCTGGCCGCGCGGCGTTTGGATCTCCGAGGCGGACGGGTCAGACCCAGAGCCGGTCTTTGTGGTTGATCAGCCGGAGTCCACCTCCTCCATTTCGTGGTCGCCCGACGGTTCGCGGATCGCCTTCACCTATGGATATCACTTCAACGCCATCTACGTTATCGACATCCCAGAGCACCTGCGTCCGTAGAGCACCCGCCGTCTGATGACCGGCCAGGAGCTGCGGCCACGGTTGGAGAGATTGCTTGTTCCGGCGACCCGGCGTTTTGCCGTTACGAGACTGTGGCCCATGTGGACCGTCTTCACGGGCTGCAGCTTCGTGGTTGGGTATTGGTTTAGCTCGGCATTTGAGTCGCTGACCTTCACCTGGGCCCTCCCAAAGTTTGAACCGCCGCAGGTACTGTGGTTGAGCACTCTCGCGTACGCGTTCGGATTTGGGATCGCGTTCGGAATAGCACACGGACTTGTCTTCTATTACCTCTCAGGCCCGGGACAAGCCGTGAAGTGGGGCACCTTGTCCGGCGTCGGCGGGCTGATCGGGATCGGTCTGCAGACCGTGTACATTCTCGTGATTTCCCCCGAGCCTGGCCTCGCAGTACATCTGCTTCCAGGATTGTCGCTGGGGTTCGCTCAGTGGCTGAGGCTTCGCAAGATGGCGGCTGGATCCTGGACGTGGATTCTTGTGAACTTCATTTCGTGGCCCATTTCGGCAGCGCTCGCCGAACTCCTGCGAGCATTCGATGGACTCGTCGTCGCCGGGTTAGTATTCGGGGCTCTGACGGGACTCACACTTTCGCTGCTTCTCACGCAGCCGGTTCCGCCGAGAACCCCAGAGCCGGCCGGACCCTCTGCCTGATTCTCCCCGCCCGACCACGCCGCTGGACGGCACCCACGCCCACCGTCCCAATCGGGTGTATGCTTGTCGCCCGCGGTCAGGAGGGACACCGATGCGCCGAGACTGGCCGTTGTTCTCGCTCCTGGTCTTGGCATGTAGTCTGGCTCCGTCGGCCCTCGGGTCTTGCGCCCGCAAACCTGAAGCCGGGGTCGGACCGACGCCCCAGATCTCGGCCCCGGGGGTCACGCCGGTCGAGGTGCAGATCCTCTGGCCGAGCGCTGACTCCCCGAGGCTATATCCGAACGAGCCGCTCGTGCTTGGGTTCAGCCGGCCGATCTCTCTCCCGGGAGACTCCGCTGCGCTGGCGCTATTTCCTCACCTAGAGGGAACCGAGGCCTGGAACGCCGCCGGAGACCAAGTAACCTTCACACCCCCCACTGGCTTCGCGCCAGGCCAGACCTATAGCGCGTACCTGCACCCGGGGCTGCACGGTCCGCAAGGCGAAGCGGTCGCCAGCCCGCGGCTGGACTTTTCAGTGTTCACGGCCCCCACGGTGCTCTCGCACTCTCCCGGTACTTCGCAGCTCACCGATCGGCTCCCCACGATTCGGGTCTCGTTCGACCGGCCGATGCGCGCCGACTCGGTCGCCCAGGCGCTGCAAGTCACCCCGCAACTCGAGCTCGACCTTACCTGGGATGGATCCGGCCGGACGCTCACCATGGTCTCCCGCGTCCCCCTTCCGGTCGGTGAGCGCTACCGCTTCACAATCGGCCCATCGGCCGCTGATGCCCAGGGAATTGCGTTGGGCGCCGACTATCACTGGGCCTACTGGCTGGCAGATCTGGATCCGGAGATCACCCCGCCTCAGGTCGGCGGCCTCGGCGGCCCGGTGCTGCTTGAGTTCAACTACCCGGTCCTGCTCGACAGCCTCCGGCAGGCCCTCCAGCTCCGGCCCGCCGTGCCGTTTGAGGTGAGCATGCCGACCAGCACTCAGGCCCGCCTGACACCGCAGCGGCCCCTCTCCCCCAGCACCGAGTACGAGATCCGCTTCACCGCGCCGTTGCTGGATCCCGATGGCAATGTCTATCCACAGGTCGAGTCGCACGAGTTCGTCTCCCCACCGCCGATCCTGACGTACTTGCCCGATGCCCTGGAAGTTCCGGTCGATATCCGCACCATCGAGGTGACCTTCGACCGGCCCATGGACCAGGACCGGGTCGAAGCCGCCTTCAGCCTCTCCCCTTCCGTCCCGGGGGACTTCAGTTGGCAGGCAAACACGATGACCTACCACCTCGAGGAGCACCTGGACTACTACACGGACTACACCGCCACGATAGGGCAAGAAGCGCGGGACGCCCAGGGCACGCCGGTCTTCCAGGTGCCTTTCTCCTGGAGCTTCTCGCTTTCCTACTTCGATTACTACGGCACCTTCGGCAATTGGGGCGCCAAGGTCCAGGTCGTGGATGCGGAGGGCAGTCGATCACTCGAGTTCGGTCTGCCGAACCGCGGCCACACGCTGGTGACTTTCGAGCTGCACAAACTCTCCAGCCAGCAGTTCACCGCGTTGGCCCGCCTCAATCCCAGTTTCAACGACCCGCGCTTAGCCGATCTTCCAGGCGAACCCGAGCTGACGTACAGCTGGGAGGTGACTGCCGGGGTGACGACCAATGAGAGCGGCATGGAGCAGCTGATCATCCCGGAGGAAGTCCTACCGGGCATGTATCTGCTGCGCCTGCGGAGCGATGGGCGGGTGGAAGACGAAATCGCCATCGCCCTCTCCCGCTACACCTTGGCGGTGAAGCGCGCCGGCCGCCAGCTGGTCGTGTGGGCCTCGGAGATCAACGGGGAGCTCGTCCCCGACATGGAGATCCGGGTTTTCGCCACCGATGGCCGGCTGGTCCGGGAAGGGCTCACCGACGAGAACGGTCTCTTCGAAACCACCCTGGCGCCGGGGGACGAGCCGCTGATCATCCACGGGCGCACGCCGGAAGGCGGGAGCACCGTTACCGGAGTAGCCAATGCCTGGCGGGTGTATTCGTCGGACGACAGCCCGTGGGGATTCACCCGGCCAGGGACCATCAAGGAGCATCTGGCCTTCATCTATACCGACCGGCCCATCTACCGGCCGGGGCAGACGGTGTTCTTCAAGGCCATCGTGCGGGAGGACCACGACGCCCAGTACCGTCTGCTCGCCGCGGGGAGCGAGATCCCGCTGCGGATTCTCGACGCCCGCGGTAACCTGCTTGAAACTCAGGTCGTCGTGCTCAACGAGTTCGGCACCGCCCACGGCCAATTCACCGTGGGCGCGGGCGCCAGCCTGGGCGAATACACCCTCGAGGCCGACCTCAACGGCGAGGCCTACCGGGGCCTCTTCCAAGTACAGGATTACCGCAAGCCCGATATCGCGCTGGAGATCACCACGGAGGCCGAAGGCTACGTGGCCGGCGATCTCATCCCGGTCGAGGTCCTGGCCCGATACTTCCTCGGTGAGCCGGTGCCCGACGCTCAGGTCTTGGTCCGGTTGTACGAGCTGTCCGAGTTCTACGGCTATTGGTGGGAGCCGGTCTCCGAGGACGAGCAGGTCCAGTATGCCTGGTATCCGACGTATGACGACCCTGTCCTCGGGCGGACCGATCAAGCCGGGGAGTTCAGCGTCAGCCTGCCCGCTAGGCTGGGCGCCGACACCGGCTACTGGACCAGCTGGTGGACCGGGGTGCGCGAGACCACCTGGGGCGTGGAAGTCACTCTTGACGATGGCAGCCACCAGACGGTCTCGGCCTTCGCGGTGGTGAAGGTCTTCAACACTGCGGAGCAAATGAGTCTCGACGTCGGAGGTTTCTTCAGGCAGCCGGGGCAGCCGTTCGCAGTCGAGGGCGAAGTGGAAGACCTGCTGGGCCAACCGGTGGCGGGGCGCAATCTGCTGTTAGAAGTGCGATCCTGGGACCGAACGAGCTACGAGTACGACCGAATTGTCAGGGCCGCGACCCTGGCCACCGGCGAAGACGGAACGGCGACCTCTTCCTTGGAAGCCCTGACGCCCGGCTTTTACCAGCTTCGGTTGACCAACACCGAGGCCCGCGGGGAGGA
>CAYHSI010000070.1:0-8978 GCA_964359225.1 uncultured Anaerolineaceae bacterium | reverse complement strand
CCTCGGTGGGGGTGAGCGTGAGAATCCGGGCGCCCGCGCTTGCTTCTGCCAGGGAGGGGGCGCGAGGGGGCGTTTCACCGGAGGGCGACGTGAGTTGGAGGGCTGTGCTGGGCGCGGAGTCTGACTCGGGAGTGGGAGTGCTGGTCTCGCCTGGCTGCAAGCCGTTCGTGGAATTCCCGCCTGATACCGTGGCCGTAGCTCCAAACAGGATTAGGCCTCCGACCGCGAGGATCCTGAACAGCTCGCTCTGAACCGGCCAGCTCAAGCGTAGGCTTCTGGGGATTGGGACGACATTAATGCGCAGCCTGAACAAGAGACCTCCTCCGAGTTCTGGGAAGCATCCTACCCGCCAGTGGCTGGTTGCAGATCGGCCAAACTGCGTATCTATCTCCCACCCTCCACACCGTATAATCCGGCCGTGGCCACCGATCGGCAGAGCCCGGCCTTCTTCTACGCATTTGGTTTCCTGTTCATCCTGGCCGTCAGCGTACGATCCCTGGGCTTCTACTTCATCGAAGGACACGGGTTGAGATGGGTTGCCGCTGCGCTTGTGGCGACGTTCGCGTCGTTGTACTCAACCGAGCGATTGATATCCAAGAGGTTTGCTGGATACCTGCACGTGTACCTGGCCGTCCAGACTGTGCTTGCGCTCGTGATCCTGCTGCTTCCACCCCAACACTTCTTCTCCGCGGGCCTTGGCCTTGTGTTGAGTGGTCAAGCAGTTCTCCTGTTGCGAGGGCGTCAAGCCTATGCGTGGATCGGCGCCTTCATCGGAGTCATGCTCTTCGGCCTCGTGTGGGGTCAAGGTCTGCTCAACGGCCTGACCCTCGGCTTGCTCTTCATCGGCGGCTACCTCTTCACCGGCGCCTACGCCGGGGCGGTTGGGCGGGCCACCGCCGCCCAACACCGAAGCGAGGCGCTGCTCTCGGACTTGCAGGAGGCCCACGAACAGCTGCAAATGTATGCCGCTCAGGCCGAACAACTGGCGGTGGTGGAGGAGCGGCAGCGGATGGCGCGCGACCTGCACGATTCCGCCATTCAGGCGCTGTACGGGTTGGTCTTGTCGTCCGAAGGTGCGGCCCGCAAGCTTGCCGAGGGCAAGGTCGGGCTGGTCGGCGAGCGGCTGCAAGAGATTCGGCGTACGGCGCACGCCGCGCTGCATGAGATGCGTTCTCTCATTTTTGAGCTGCGACCGCCAGATCTGGAAAAAGAGGGACTGGTGGCTGCCTTGCGGGCCCGGTTGGAATCGGTCGAGGATCGGGCGGGAGTCCACACCGCGCTGGAAGTCGAGGGGGACGGCCGGTTGCCAGCTGCGCTCGAAGCCGGGCTCTACCGGGTCGTGCAGGAAGCGCTCAACAACGCGCTGAAACACTCGGGGGCTGAGCAGGTCACGGTGTCGTTGAAGATCGGACCGGAGCAGGTTGCGCTCGAAGTGGCCGACGATGGGATTGGCTTCGACACCCAGGCTGCGCACTCCGGCGGCGGGCTCGGCCTGCGCGGGATGGTCGAACGCGCCCAAGAACTCGGAGGCAAGCTCAGCCTCCAGAGCGGGCCCGATCAGGGGACCCGCATTCGGCTGGAGGTGCCCAAATAGCTGACCCAATTCGAGTCTTGATCGCAGACGACCACCCGGTGGTTCGAACCGGAATCCGCCACCTGCTGGAGACCGAATCCGGAATCGAACTGGTGGGCGAAGCCGCCAACGGCCGCGAGGCCGTGGACGCGGTCAACCAGTCCCATCCGGATGTGATCCTGTTGGACTTGGTGATGCCCGAACTGGACGGGACCGGCGCGATTCGGGAAATCAAGGCCCATAACCCGGACGTGCGGATCCTGGTGCTGACCACCTTCGCCTCCGACGACAAGCTCTATCCAGCGATCAAAGCCGGGGCGATGGGGTACCTCTTGAAGGATACCGAGCCGGAAGATCTTGTGCGAGCGATCCAGCAAGTCCATCGCGGCGAGTATCCACTGTCCCCGGCAATCGCCCAGAAAGTCCTGCGGGAAATCGCGCGGCGGGCAGAGGAGCCGCTCACGAGCGATCCCTTAACCGCGCGGGAGGTCGAGGTATTGGGCCTGATTGCACGCGGGCTGACGAATCGGCAGATCGCCGACCAGTTGGTGATCAGCGAGGCGACCGTGCGGACCCACGTCGGGAACATCCTCGGCAAACTACACCTCGCGACTCGGACCCAGGCCGCGTTGTATGCCCTGCGGGAGGGACTTGCTTCGCTGTACGACTCGCCGACAGACTGAAGTAATCCCGGCGCGCATCGCTGGTCAGTGTATGTTGCCGGACCTGCAGAGCCGGAGACGCTAGTCTCCCGGCTGGGGTGTCTTCTTCAGCTTGCCTGGGGGAAGTGGATCTGCGGCATCCCCAGCCCCGGGGGTCTTCTTGAGCTGACCAGGAGGGATGTCGCCCGGTTGCCTCTCATTGCGGATCTTCTCGACCGCCTCCATCCCATTGTGGGAGCGTTCCAGAGCCCGGTCCAGGCCGGGCTTCGCCTGCTCCGGAGCCTGCTCCAGCACGTTCTGCAGCACCAGCTCATGACGGGTGAGCGCATCGGCCACGGCATCCAGCGCTTCGCCATCCTGCGCCGCAATCTCGAGCAGCTCTGCAACCGCGCTCTCGTAGCCTTCCAGCGCCTGAGCTAAGTCGGCCGCGCGGCCGCGCCGAACCACCTCGTCTGCTTCTGCCAGTCGGCGGTCCGCGAACTGCAGCAACAAACGGGTGTCCCCGGAGCTGTTGGCGCTCAGCGCCAGCGCCGCCCGCTCGAGTCCCCGCTTGACACCGTACAGGGAGTCGCCAGGCAACGCCTCGCCGGACGCGTAGGCAACCCCGACCGTACCGGCCAACAAGGCAATCGCGATCAGCATGCTCGCAAATGTATAAGCTGGGCGCCAAGACCGCCGCGTTCGCCTCGGCGCCTGGACCTGGCGGGGCACCGCCTTCGCTCGGGAGCGGTCAACAAGCCGCTTCAATGCGCTACTCCTGAAAGCCTGGGTCGGACCTGCGGGCGAGAATCTCCGGTTAGTCAGTCCGGCCGCGATCAACAGCGGACGCAGCTGCTCGGCCTGCTTTGGGTAGTCCCGCAGGCACTCCTCTAGCGAGCTCTCGTGGGTCTGGATCCGCTGTAGACAGCGGTCCAGAATCCCGACGTCCATCCTAAGTGCCATCATTGTCCAAGTTCTGATTCAGCTCCCTTAGCGCCCGGTGCAGTAGTACCCGCACTGCGCCCGGGCTGCGGCCCATCCAGCTCGCAACCGTTTCCGTGGGGAGCTCGAGCACAACTCGTAGCCGAATCACCTCTCGATAGTCCTCCGAGAGCTGGCCGAGGGCCTGAGCGACCGCCAACAGCTCTTCCTGTTGATCGCGATCTCCACTGGACTCATCGCTAGCAGTGTCGGACTCACTCTCAGCCTCCAACTTGGATCGATGGCGGTAGTGATCGGCCAAGAGATTCTTCGCCACCTGGTACAGATAGGCGGAGAAAGGGTGGCCCCGGTCCTCATAGCGGTCCAACGCTTCATAAGTTCGTAGAAAGACGGTCTCACAGAGATCCTCCGCGTCCCGCTCGCCGTCGACCCGCATCCGGATGAAACGATAGATCGGATCCAGGTAGCGCTCGTAGAGTTGACCGAACGCCTCGACCTGCCCGCTTTTTGCCCGGGCGATCAACTCGGCGTCGCTGGGCGACGGTTTTTCGTACTCACCCATGAGAACGAATCAACCTTGGCATTGTTACAGGGACCTGGGAATACCTAACGGGGATAGGACTACGGTCATGGGGAAGCCCTGTAACAGTAAAGCATTTCCTCGGTTCTCTTAATAGGACCGCAACGCCATGCGCAGGCTAGGTCTGCCGAGGCTCTACAACTCTCGCACGGCACCGGCCAAAGTTCAACGGTTTCGACGAGCGGGCATTCTACGCCCCTCCATGACGGCGGAGACCAGTAACCTGACCTTCTACGCATGATAGAGCTGACTGGAAAGAAGCTGGGCGAATATCAGATCATCGGGCGGATAGTAGGCCGCTCAGGATCAGATACCGCACGTCCATCGGTGTCGCAGGTTTACCGAGCGGCCCCTTCAGGCGGCGGAGAGGCCGTCGCGGTCAAGGTGTTCTCGGCGAACCTGCTCTCGCCGGAGGCTCGGACCCGCCTGCGCGATTCGTTGCGGGTGGTCTCTCAGCTTCGCCATCCCGGCGTAGCCCCAATCCTTGGCTCTGGGGTGGTCGAGGGGCAGCCTTACATCGTGATGCCCTACTTCAGCGCGGGCAGCCTGGCCGACCGGTATGAAAGAGGACTCGCCAGCTCGCTGAACCCCAGTGAGCTGTTGAATGAGCTCACCGCCGCGCTGGATGCGGCCCACCAACGCGGGATCGTTCACGGGTCCCTGAGGCCTTCCCGCCTCCTGTTTGACCCGGAGAGCGGCAGCATTCGACTCGTCGGATTGGGCGAGTCGGTCTTAGCCGCGGCCGAGAGTTCGGCGGCCGGAGCTGCCGGGGCGATCTATGCCGCGCCAGAAGCCACCGCGGGTCAACTGCCAACTCCGGCCGCGGACCAGTACTCGTTCGGGGTTGTTGCGGCGGAGCTGTTGACTGGTCTGCCCGCCGAGCATGCGCTCGGGTACCTCAAAGCCCGGTCGGTTGGGAAGTCCATCGAGCAGCCACGCCTGCGGGTGGCCCCTACTGCGCAGACCGTGCTGGCCCTCTCGAAGGCGACTGCCGCCGATCCAGGGCAACGCTTCGCGACCGTCGGCGAGGCCAACCGCTGTTTTCAGATCGCACTGGGCAAGTTGGCGCCAATAATTGAAGCGGAACCGCCCCCAGTTCGTACGGCTCCCCGGCGGCAGCCGCGACGGCTTCGGGCGGGTGTCGCCTTGCTGCTTCTCCTGTTCTTGGGTGTTTGCGGCATCGTTCCGGCGGTCGCGGCCGGCCTGATCAAGGTGCCGGCCTGGGCGGGTGGGGGGCAGGCCGAAGTGAGCGACCGCGTCCTCTCGTCTGATCCGGCGATCCTGCTTCCGACGGAAAACTTTCAACCGAGTGGGCCGAGCGACCCCGCGGCTGAGCTCTGGGGCGAATCGGCAACGCCGTCGGCCGGGGATCCAACCCAGCCTGTGTCAAGCGTAGGATCGGGAGCGGCGGACTCCATCTCAACGAATCCCTCCGCCACTCCGGATCCGGGCTCGCAACTGCCTGGCCCGACTTCAACCTCGGTCATCCCGACCCCGACGGTTCCGGCGCCGCCGACTTCGGCTCCGACGAATATCCCAGCTCCGACCGCGGCGCCGACCAATCCGCCACCCCCACCGCCGGTCATCAAGAAATGCAATGACGATCCTTCCCATCCGAAATATTGCACGCCCACACCCTCTGCCTGAGAGGGCGAACGCGATCGCGCCGTAGGTCTCAACCAGGAGGAATCTCGAATGAAAACCGCTCAATTGCTCACAGTGTTCGCCGGCATGACGCTTGGTTTGGCTCCGATCTCCGCCTTCGCCGCCGGAGAACTGCAGGTCCAGGTCGGGGTCGCCGTGGACTGCGATCTCGCGACGTTTCAGGCCGGCGTCGTCGACGGCGTTAGCGCCTCCTACACCTTCGATTGGGACTTTGGTGACTTGGAGACCTTGACCCTGGAAAACCAAAC
Source organism: uncultured Anaerolineaceae bacterium (assembly GCA_964359225.1). Taxonomy (GTDB): domain Bacteria; phylum Chloroflexota; class Anaerolineae; order Anaerolineales; family E44-bin32; genus JADFRG01. The sequence goes on along the minus strand of CAYHSI010000070.1, from coordinate 3,329 downwards.
CGCCAACCCGGGTCCTGTCGTGCATCCCTATCCGGCTGCCGGCGAGTACGACTGGTCGCTTTCCGTGATGGAAGTCGGCGGGGGCAGCGGCGAAGCGATTGGTACCACCCTGATCGAGGGTCCGATTGTTACGCTAGGGAGCGATCCGTTTCCTCCCCTCGTAACGTTGGAGGGTGGGACGGCCAGCGTCGATTTCACGGGTGAAGTCGAGGGGGGACGCGCTCCGTACAGCTACACCTGGGATCTGGACGGCGATGGCCAACCCGAGTCTGAGACTGATCTGGGTGAAGCTTCCTTCGCTTACACCGAAGCCGGGAAGTTCCAGGCCAGCGTTCTGGTGGTGGATGACTGCGGTCTGGCGGCCCAGGACACCTTGCCTGTGGTCGTGACTGACCCCGAGGCAGAGACCTGCCATCCGATGGCTCAACGGATCGCGGGTGCGGTCAACACCCTGTTCCCCAGCCAGGCCGAGACGCTCTATACCTGCGAGGACATCTACGGCATCTTCCGCGGCGCCCTCACCGGATCGCAGGTCGGATTCGGACGGCTCTGGCATGCGTACAAGCTTAGCCAGACGATGGAAGAGCTGACCTGGGAAGAGATCCGCGACTGGCACCTGGCCGGGAACGGATGGGGCCTTTTGGTACAGCTTGATCGGTTCGCAGATACGCTCGAGCAAGTAGGACTGAGTGAGCTGGTCGATAGGGTACTCAGTGGAGAGGCCAGCGTCGGCGACATACGGCATGCCGTGCGGGCCGTCGTCCGCTATGAGGCGGACTTCGAGGACGCCCTGGCCAGGCTTGGAGACGGAATGACCTCGGGTGAACTGGGCCGCCTATATCGCACGGCCCAGGATTTAGAGCTGGAGCCCAGCGCGTTGGATGAGTACCTGACCGCCGGGATCTCGCTCCAGGAGCTAAGCCACGCCTCGAAGCTGGCAACTCGGACCGGCAGCGATTGGTCGCAGGTGCTCGAGGCTCACGCCGCCGGTCATAGCTGGGGCGCGATCAACCAGGCCCATCGGCTCGCGGATGGGGAAACCGACTTGACGACGGTCCTTGAATCCGGACCGAAGGAGGTCCGCGGCCAGGCGGGAGAAGAGGCCCAAACCGAGCGAGAGGTGAGCCATAACGAGAAAACGGCCGCTCGGCTGGCCAAGCAGTATGGAGTGGCCGAGTCCGAAGTGTGGGGGCTCTTCGAAGGCTCCTGCGCCAGGGATTGGAGCTGCGTCCGGGCGACATTGCGCCAGGGCTCCGATCAGTAGCTAGGTCCGGGCCAGCAGACACAACGGCGTCAGGCGAAACCCACCCACATCATGGCTGGCCTCACCGGAACCCGACTCGGGCCCTACCAGATCCTTGAACAAATAGGCCGCGGCGGAATGGCCGCAGTCTATCGCGCCCACGACGGCTCTCACGACCGTTTCGTGGCGCTCAAACTCGTCGCCCCCCATCTGACTAATGACCCGAATTTCGAGCAGCGGTTCCGCCGCGAGGCTCGGCTGCTGATGCGATTGAAGCACCCCAACATCATTCCAGTGGAGGACATGGGGGAATCCGAGGGCTACGCCTATCTGGTGATGCCTTTCCTCCAGGTCGGCACATTGACCGATTGGCTGCGGGAGGGTCCGACCAGCGTGCGCCACGGTGCCCGGTTGATGGCCCAGATCTCGGACGCCCTGCAGTACGCCCACGATCGGGGCATCGTCCACCGGGATGTCAAACCATCCAACATCCTGCTGGATGACCATGGCAACGCGTTGCTATCGGACTTCGGCTTGGCGCGATTCGAGGAGCCGGGCGCCAGCCTGACCGGATCCATGATGGTGGGCACGCCGGCCTTCATGTCGCCCGAACAGGTGCGGGGGGAGAAGGCTGGCCCGTTTTCGGACCAGTATTCCCTCGGCGTCATCCTCTACCTGCTAACCACCGGGCAGCTGCCGTTTGACGGGGAGGTGCCGATCGCGGTGGCGCTCAAGCAGCTCAATGAACCGATGCCGCGGGTGCGGGCAGTCAGCCCCAATGTCCCTGAAGCCGTCGAACGGGTCATCCTCAAGGCGACCGCCAAGCTCCCTAATGACCGCTTTGAGTCGGTTGCGGAGATGAATCGGTCCTTCCAGGCTGCGGTGTCTCACGCCCTGGATCCCGCGTCGACACCGGAACCCTCGATTGCGCTGCCGGACTCGGTCCAACGGACGCTGTCGCTAGGCGAGAAGGGTGGGCGGCCCCGCACCTTCAGGCTGCGGTGGGCCGCGGTCGCCGGATTAGCCCTCCTACTGGCGCTGGCCTACCCGGTCTTGGCCTCGGGCCGCGGCTCGCTTTTGGAGCTCTTCTCACCGGCCTCAGATGGAACTCCGGCGAGTGCCGCCGAACTCAGTGAGGAGCAGCTGCACGTGCTGAGCGGAACCATCGAGGCCATGTCGACCGAATTGGCCGGCTCGCGGGCCGATCTCATGGAAGCGGAGCAGGTCCAGACCGCGGTGATGGCCACGGTGATAGCCTCCGGCGACTTCGGCCAGAGTGCTCCGGGCCCAACTTCCACCGATCAGGCTGGAGCGGCCCCGCCGACCAGTGATGCAGGCGTACGGGTTCTGACCCCGGTTTCTCTATCAACCCCCGGTCCTACCGCGACGTCCACCGCCTCGCTCGCCGGCCCGACCCCGACGCCTTTGGTCGCCTCGCCGGGGCCGACGGCCACATATGCCTCCGGCCCGGGCCCGACTGCGACGAGTACTTCCGGCCCGACTTCGACCCCGGCTCCGAGCAGCACCCCGACCGCCGTTCCCCCGCTCGATCCCTGCACGGGGCCCATCTCTGCCGGATTCATGGTCAACGGGAGCGAAGTGAGTTGGGAGATCGTGAACGGGAGCTCTTCGGGTATCACCATCTCCAGGATCTTCGTGGATTGGCCTGCCGCCAACCTCGAACTCAAGAAGGTTCGGCTGGCGGGGACCCTGATCTGGAACGCTGGAGACAATTCTCCTGCAACCGACATTCAGTCGGGTTGGAAGGGGAACCGATCTCTGTCCGCGGGCGCCGCCAAAGAACTCCGCTTCGAATTCGACGCCGACGCGGCCTCCTCCGGGTACAGTCTGCTAGTGGAGTTCGATACCGGATGTCAGATCGCCACCGGCGGCTGAGCACTGTGATCCTGACGCCGGTCCCCCTCGCCTCGCCTACACCATAGAGCCAGCGCCTTTGGACGGCAAGCTACCGCTGGTCGATCGGGACAAAATCCCGCCGCCTCTCTCCCAGGTAGACTTGCCGTGGGCGGGCGATCTTCTGCTCCGGATCTTCAAGCATCTCCTGCCATTGGGCAAGCCAACCGAC
>CAYHSI010000069.1:0-9068 GCA_964359225.1 uncultured Anaerolineaceae bacterium | reverse complement strand
GCGGGGAGCAGAAGCAGCTGCAACGCGATCTCAAACTGACTCAGGCGATGTTGTTTCTGGTGCGTGCTCGGCTGTGGCTGGTGGAGAACAACCTCGGGCTGGCGATCGCCGAGGTGGAGCGGGCCCGGGAATTGCTGCAACCCCTGGCGGCCGAACAGCCGGAGGGAAGTAACCTCCAGGCCGCCATCGAGCGGCTGGACTTTGCACTGATCGAGCTGAACACCCGACCGCTGGTTGCGGCGGATGACATTGAAATCGCCTGGAAGCTGCTGGTCGAGTCGGACGAGGGCTGAGCTGATTACAATTAGCGGCAGACAGTCGGCGCCGACTCCGGCTGCAATGTTCAGCGAGGTGAGGAGAACCGCGGATGGGACAACCGGATAAGAAGGCAGCGGAACCGATGAAGGTGGAGCCCGGAGGGGCGGAGGCAGCAGCCAAGCCAGAAAGCCGATTCGGTCGCTTCCTGCGCCGGACACTGCGCTGGGCGACTGCGACCGTAGTGGTCTTTGGCCTTGGGGTGGCGGCGACCTGGTTCAATCAGGTGCGGCCGCGGATCAATCAAATACAGGTGCTGGAGCAAGGTCTGGCGACGGTCGAAGCCCAGCGAGACCAGCTCCAGGCCGCAGTGGATGAACTACAGGGAGTCCGGGCCGAGAACGAGGTGCTCCAGGCCGAGCTGCAGGAAACCGAAGGCCGACTGGCCCTGCTGCGGGTGTTGATCGATGTGACCAGCGCCCAGCTCGGAATTGCCCAGGAAGACCCGATCGCGGCCAAAGCTGCGCTGGAGAATACCTCCGGGGCCCTTGAGGATCTGGGGGCAAAGCTTGGGCCGAGCGAGGCCTCCGCGGTGGCCGCTCTGCAGGAGCGGCTTGCACTTGCTCTGGAAGAGTTGGAGCCCGACATCTTTGCGGCTCAGCGCGACCTCGAAATCCTGGCCAACTCGCTGCTGGAAATCGAGCGCGATCACTTCGGGGGGTGACGGAAGGTCCCCACTAGGGCCGCGGTTCCAAGATCAGCGAGAGATCGAGCGGCACCCCGTCCCGCAGCACGGTCAGCACGATCTGGTCGCCGACCCCGACCTCGCTTACCAGATAAGATATCAGGTCGCTGAAGCTGAACACCAGTTGGCCGTCAATGGCGGTGATCACATCGCCGCCCGGCTGTTGCTCCGCCGCCCCACAGGCCCCCGCTCCGATCAGGCCAGCCTTCTCAGCCGGGCCGTCCCGCACTACGCAGGTCACATAGACTCCGACCGTTTCCGGTGGAAGCTGCAGGATTTCGAGCTGCCGCAGGTTCAGATTGCTGTCACCCGTGCTAGTGATCCCGAGATAGGGATAGTCATAGCTGCCGGTCTGGATGATGGCCGGCACCACTCGCCGGACAATGTTGATAGGGATCGCGAATCCCACGCCGGAGTTGACTGCGCTGCCTGAAGCGCTGAAGCTGTCGGTGGTGATAGCCCGGTTTACGCCGATCACCTGGCCACTCAGGTTGAGCAGCGGACCGCCCGAATTGCCGGGATTGATCGCGGCATCGGTCTGAATCAGATCGCCCGCGCTGAAAGCCCCACCGCCGGGTGCCTGTCGTTCAGACTGCAGCACCCTGCCGATGGCGGACACCACTCCCAGGGTCATGGTCCCCGACAGGCCGAATGGATTGCCAATGGCCACCACCTGCTCGCCCACCCTCACCGAATCGGAGTCGCCTAACGGGATGGGAACCAGCTCACCGGCCGGCACCTCAACCTTCAGCACAGCCAGATCCGAATCCGGGTCGGTGCCGAGCAGGGTCGCCCAGGCCTTGAATCCGGAAGCAAAGTCGATCTCGATCTCATCGGCCCCTTGAACGACGTGTTGATTGGTCACGATGTGCCCCTCCGTGTCGATCACGAAGCCGGAACCCTGCCCTAAGGGGATATTGGCTGGGTGAGGCGGCCCGAAGACATAAATCGTGACGACCCCAGGATTTACCCGTTCATAGAGCTCAACCAGGCCCTCCGGAGCGAGCAAGGGTTCAAGGGGTGCCTCCACGACAACCGCAGGTGGGGCTGCGGCTGGGAGGATCGCCGGCTCAACGGTTGGGGCAACGACCTCAGCCGTGGGGAAGAAGCTGCATGCCAGCGAAGCGACCGCCAGTGCAGCAAGGACTAGTTTGGCTCGACCCATGGTGTCCCTTCCTTTTATCACCGGTTTCCAATCAGGGCTTTCGCTTACGGAGTGCGGCAAGCTGCTCGAAGAGCGCCCGCTCGTCTTCGCCGAGCTCTGCGGGCAGTACGACTTGAAGCTTGGCAAATAGATCGCCGTGTTGAGTAGGGTGCCCCAACTTTGGCATTCCCCGGCCGCGCAGTCGAAAGGTCTGACCGGGCTGGCTGCCGGGCGGGACCCGGAGCAGCACTGGACCCTGAATGGTCTGAAGTTCGACCTCTCCGCCCAGAACCGCGGTGTATAGGTCCACCTGGAATTCCTGGTGCAGATTGTCACCCCGCCGCCTGACCCCTGGTTCATCGAGCACCTGAACCTTGAGGAAGAGGTCGCCCGTTCTTCCTGGGTCACCGTCGCCCGCTCCGGACAATCGAATACGAGTGCCGCTGCGGGCCCCCGCCGGGATTTCGACCTCCAGGCGCCGGCCGTTGCGTTGGTAGGTGCGGGTCGCTCCGCGATAGGCTTCGGCCAATGAAATGGCTATCGGCTGTTCCAGGTCGCGGCCGCGGCGTAGCCGCTGGCCTCCTAGTCCAAAGACGCCGTCGAAAAAATCCGAAAACCCCCCGCCGAACAAATCGCCCACCTCGACCTGAGTGCCGCCAGGTCTGCCGCCAACCCACTGAGACCAATCGAAACCCCCCGGTCCGCCGGCTCGTTCCCAGGCCCGGTAGGAACTCCCCAATCGATCGTACTTTGCCCTTTTTTCCGGATCGCCGAGAACTTCATAGGCCTCGTTGATCTCCTTAAACTTTTCTTCGGAACCGGGGTTCTTATCCGGGTGGTATTTGAGCGCCAACTGGCGGTAGACGCGTTTGATCTCCTTCTCGTCTGCCTGCCGGCCGACGCCCAGAATCTGGTAGTAGTCCTTGTACTCCATCAGTTCGATTCTAAATTGCCGCTGAAACCTAAGTCAAGCAAAGCTGGCGGATCTAATGGAACTCTTATCGCAGCCAGCGCAAAGGGCCAAGCAGTGAACCATGCTATCATTCGCAAGATGACCACCTCTGCCCGACCGGAGCGGGTCTTGATCGTGGACGAGGACCCCGACGTGCTGGACCTGCTCTCCCGCCAGGTGCTGGAGCCGCTGGGATTTCAGGTATCTACTGCGGCGAGTGCAGGCGAGGCAATCCAGCAAGCCGTCGGCTCGGCTCCCGACCTCATTGTGGCCAGTCTGGACCTTCCCGGCCTGAGTGGCAAGGACCTGTTGGTCGCCCTTCGCTCGCAGGGGATCGAAGTCCCGGTGCTGGTCACCGCCGAAGCAGGTCGGGAGGCGGACGCCATCCAGGCCTTTCGGCTGGGGGCTCGCGACTATCTGGTCAAGCCATTGCGCGAGGCGGAGGTGCTGGCCGCCATCGAGCGAGCGCTGAAAGAGGTGCGGCTGGGCCATGAGAGCGAGCAATTGTCTGTCCAACTGGCGGACAGCGCCCGGCAGCTCGAGCAGCGGGTGCGGGAACTAACCACGATTTATGGCATTGGCAAGGCCGTGACCCTGATCACGAACCAGCGCGAACTATTCGACAAGCTGATGCAGAGCAGTCTGAACGTCACCAACGCCGATATGGGGTGGGTGCTGCTCCTGGATGATGACCGGGGGGAGCTCTTCTTGCGGGCCCAACTCGGAATGCCTCGAGCGCTGGTAGGAAAACTGCACCAACCGTGGGACGACGGAGTGAGTTCACTCGTGATGCTGTCTGCAGAGAGTCTGAGTATCCACTCCGAAGGGCTGGAGCAGTTCAAGATCGCCCGCTTCGCCAAGGCTGCCCTGGTCGTGCCCATCAAGGCCAGGGATCAAGCGATTGGAGTGATAACGGTAGCCCGGGAACAGGCCAAGCCGTTCAGCGAGCCGAACCAGCGAATGCTGGAAGCGGTCGCCGACTATGCGTCTATATCCCTGGTCAATTCCCGCCTCTTCCACGCGCTGTCCGGTCGGGCAGAGCAGCTGCAGGAGGTCGTGAATGAGACGCGGACCGGCTTGCAGGACCAGGTGGCATGGGTAGAGCGGGTGCGCAAGACCTTACAAGGGCTGCATGAGCAGCTGCCCGGCCTGTTGGAGAGTTCCGAGAATCCCTCGCAGCGCAAACGGCTGCAAGTCCTAATCACGGACCTGCAAACTCTGCTCAAGGAACTGGACGATATGCCCCATCTCCAGTCCGCCCCCTCCTCCAACTGAGTACGGGTTCCCAAAACGCGAGTACCATTCTAGGTCCATTCTGGTGGGTGCAGGGATTCTGCTGCTGGCAGGATAGTTGCATCCGTGGACCCGCGATCAGCAAACCCGGCCGACCGAGTCCGTAGGTCCCGCGTGACATGAGCCAACAATCGACCACCGACGAGTTGCAGCGTAGGCTGAAAGGGCTGGAAGCGCTCACCCAGGTCGGGCGGACGGTGACGGCCCTGTTGGACAACAGCGACGTCCTGACCGCAGTGGTTGAGGCGGCCGTGCGGCTCACCGGAGCCGAAGAAGGCAGCCTGCTGCTGATTGATGATGACACCGGCGACCTGTATATGCGGGCCTCCAAGAACTTCGACGATGAGTTTGCCCGCACTTTCCGCCTGCCGGTCGATGACTCGCTGGCCGGCCAGGTGATCGAGAGCGGCGAACCGGTGCTGCTGGATGAGCGGACGCCGCAGAAAATCAAGACTGCCTACCTGGTCCACTCCTTGATCTACGTACCGCTGCGGGTGCGAGGCCGAACGATCGGGGTGCTGGGGGTGGACAACCGGCAGGCAGGTGGAACCCTCACCCGGCAGGATGTCTCGATCATGGTGGCGATGGCGGACTACGCCGCAATTGCCATTGAAAACGCGCGCCTCTTCAACAGCAGCGAGGCCCAGCGGCGCAAGATGGAAACCATTCTGGCGAGAGTCGAGAACGGGGTGATCGTGGTGGATCCGGAAAATCGGCTGCTGATCATGAACCGCTCGGCCCGGGAGGCTTTCGGAGTCAACGGAGATTGGCCGGGGCGACCAGTTTCCGACATTATCAGAGAGCCGAAGTTGCTTTCGATGCTGCGGATCTCGGGGAAGGTCCCCAAGCGAGAAGAGGTGGAGCTCGGCGATGGCCGGGTCTTCAGCGCCCAGCGGACCCCGATCGAAGGCATCGGCCAGGCGATCATCATGCAGGACATCACCCACCTCAAGGAACTGGATCGGATCAAGTCGGAGTTCGTCACAACCGTTTCGCATGATTTGCGGTCGCCGCTTACCGCCATCCTGGGCTATGTCGAGCTGATTCAACGGGCTGGGCAGTTGAATTCGCAGCAGGAAGAGTTCATTCGCCGGGTGCAGCTTAGCGTCGGGCAGATCACCAACCTGGTCAGCAACCTGCTGGATCTGGGACGGATCGAGGCCGGGCTCGATACGGCCAAAGAGAAAACGCCGGTCTCGGTCCTGGCCCGCTACGCTCTGGAGAGCATGCGAGGGAGTGCCAGCAACAAGGGCTTGGTGCTGCAATCCGATCTCCCGGATGACCTCCCGCTGGTCATGGGGGCCCCGATTCGGCTGCGCCAGATGATCGGCAACCTGCTGGACAATGCGATCAAGTACACCCCGCCCGGCGGTCAGGTCCGAATCGAGGCCAATTCAGAGGGTGACCAGATCATCTTGCGCGTACACGACAGCGGGCCGGGCGTGCCTCCGGCCGATCAACCCTACCTGTTTGACAAGTTCTTCCGGGGCAGCAACGTGCCGCAAGATCTGCCGGGAACCGGCCTCGGGCTGTCGATCGTGAAGTCGATCGTTGACAATCACGACGGCCGGATCTGGGTGGACTCGATTCCCGGCCGGGGGACGACTTTCACGATCGTCCTTCCGATCAGCGACAGCGAAAGCTAGCCAAAAATAGCCTCCACCGGTGCGGTGAGCGACAACCCGGTGGAGGCATTCGCCAAAGGAGGAGACAGTGGTGAGCGTTATGGTCCTGCCTCCCCTCCTATAATAGCTCCGGTCCCGAGCCGGCCGGAATTGCAAAAGGTCACTGCTGCCGTATGACCTTCTGCGCAATCCCGGCCAGGGCTAAAGGCGATCCAACCGAACATGGACAGCAACCTAAGGCGCCGCCTCAAGCGGCTGGAACGGCGGAGCACCCGGCAACGCCCGCCAGCTACGGCCCCGCCGGCTGAACGCACGAAAACGTCCGCACTGCCTCCAGGAGAAGAGGTAGAGACTCCCCTGGGCGTCGCTTACCGGCTTGAGAGCCGCTTTCCGTTAAGCCACCAACATGGGCGGGCCGCCTTGCAAGACCTGCTTGCCTTCGAGTCAGCCCTGGCGGCCGAGGTGGCCGGGGATCGCAAGCTGCGCTCGACTGGTCTCGGGAGCCTGGCCTTCGTGGACCTGGAGACAACCGGCCTGGCCGGTGGGGCGGGCACTCTGGGCTTCCTGGTAGGGGTCGGGACTTTTCAGCCTGCCGGGTTCCGGCTGCGCCAGTACTTCCTGCGGGATCCGGCTGAAGAGGCCGCGATGCTGCGGTTGGTGAAGCTGGATCTAGAGCAGATGGAAGGCATTGTGAGCTTCAACGGGCGGGTATTCGATTTGCCGCTGCTGGAAGCGCGTTCGACGATTGCACTGCGCGAGCGCTGGCGGCTGAACGAGTGGCCGCACTTCGATCTGCTCTATCCGTCCCGTCGGCTCTGGCGGAAAAGCCTCGAGGACTGCCGCCTGGCGACCCTTGAGCAGCACATCTTGCAATTGACCCGAGCGGATGACGATGTGCCCGGCGAGCTGATTCCAGGGATGTACCTGGAGTATCTCCGGACCGGCGACGCTTCTGACATGCGCCGCGTGATTTACCACAACTCGGTCGACATCCTTACTTTGGTTGGGTTAGCCTCAGGAGTGCTGGACCGCTATCGGCGGCCAGACCCGGCGGACCTGTCGGGCGAGGAAGCGCTGGCGGTCGCCCGCTGGCACCAGGCGTCCGGCCGGGCCAGTTCAGCCGAGGCTGCCTATCGAGCCGCGGTGGAGAGCGCCGGCAAGGTGGAGCTACGGGCCGAGGCGCTTCGGCGCTATACCGGCCATCTCAAGCAGGCTGGGCAGCCCAAGCAAGCGCTGGCCGCCTGGATTTCCTGGCACAAGCTGGCGCCGGACGACCCGACTCCCTGCCTTGAGCTGGCCAAATACTACGAGTGGCAGGCCGGCTCCTACCAGCAGGCGCTGGACTGGGCGGAGCATGCGCGGTCCTCACTGGCGAGGCGGCCGGCGGACTGGCGGCGGCGCCAGTCAGAGGCGGAAATCAATCACCGCGTCCGGCGACTGCGCAGCAAGCTGCGGCGGGGAACGAGCTGACCGTTCAAAGCGAGCGCCTCATCACCAGCGCGCTGCGGCCAAGCTGGGCGGTCTTCTGAAAGCCTTCCCGTTCGAACATTTCGACCGATCCAAACCAGATTGGGACAGCCCTGGGGTTGGTGACCGGATAGGCCTCAACGATTCCGCCGCCCTTTTGCTGAATCGCCTCCAACGCGGCCCGCAGAGCGATGGTGGCAATACCCTGGCGGCGAAAGTCCCGGTCCACGAAGAAACAAGTGATTCGCCATAGTTGGCCAGGATCGTTCGCGAGCTCAAGCTTGCGGTAGTTGCGTCCGGCGTCGATCCTCGGCAGTTCTTCCTTAAGACCGTACTGGCACGAGCCCACCGGCTTATTTCCGGCGTAGACCAGAATCCCTTGCGAACTCCCTCGCCGGACTAGGGCGCGTTTGTCGCTCCGGTTCCGACTCGCCCAATTGAGCCGGCTTCCGGCCGCTGGGCGCAGCGGACCGGGGCGATGATAGAACATGCACCAACAGCCCGCCTGTACCCCACCGTGCTTGGCAAAGAGCTTGGCGAAGTCGCTCCAGGTGTCCGAAGAAAGTTCCCGAGTGTTGAAGAGCGAAGCTGGCGGGGACATATTCCCCTGCTGGCGGGGCTACTCCTGGGTGCCGTTGATTTCGTGCCGCACCGTGCGATACAGGTGGTCGGCCTTGAGCTGCTGGAGGGTGTAACACGGGGCGTCCAGCCGATCGGCCAGCGCATGAGCAAGACCCTGGTCGAACGCAGCATGCTCCATGTTAACCACTACCGAGCGGATCGCGTTGTCATGGAAACGGTCGGCGATCAACAGTGCCTCTTCTTGAGGCGGGAGGTCGCCGATAGATACATTGCCCGCGCCGTCGGTCAGCAGGATCATCAGCGGGAGCACCTCGGGATGACTCAGTCGCTCGCGCTCAAAGAGCTCCAGTGCCAAGCTCAGCCCGGCCGAAAGGGGGGTCTTGCCGCCGACCGGAATATCGGCGAGCGCCCGGTGGGCGAGTTGAATCGAGTTGGTTGGGGGAAGCACTGTGAGGGCCCGGTCTTTTTGAAACACTACCAGGCCCACCCGGTCGCGACGCTGGTACGCGTCAGTCAACAGTGACAGGATGGCTCCCTTGGTGGCCGACATCCGTTCGGCGACCGCCATCGACCAGGAAGCGTCGACGACGAAGAGGATCAAATTGGCCGCCTTACGCACCCGGACCTTCCGCTGCAGGTCAGTGGGCTCGATCGCAAAGGCGACCTGCTTGCGCGCCTTGGCCCTCCGTTTTTGGTGGGGGGCCGCGGCCCGGATGGTCGCGTCGAAGGCGATGTCGGTAGTTGACTCGGTGACCGGCCGAGCAGAAATGTAGCGGCCGCGCTTCCGGTGAGAACGGGTCTGGGTTCGGCGCCCGCTCTGCTTGCGGGTCAGTCGATCGATTGGATTTTCGATGCGGCGAGGAATGAAGGAGTCGCCGGTTCTGACTTTGTCGCCGCCTTCCCACCAGCGGGCCTGCAGCGAGTCGACGACGGTCTGCTCAACCGGCTTGGTCTGGCCGAGGTCTTTGGTGTGCTGTTCGGGGTCGCGGGGGAAGCCCCGCCCCC
>CAYHSI010000068.1:0-9178 GCA_964359225.1 uncultured Anaerolineaceae bacterium | reverse complement strand
CCAGGCCGGGTGAAACTCGCGCGCAGTATGGCTGGTGATGCGGGTCGGTTGGCCGCCGTTGCCGGTCATGATGTAGATGTCATGATTGGCAGCGTCGCGCCAAGTCTCGAAGGCGATCCACTTTCCATCCGGCGACCAGCTCGGGCCTTCGTTGGGTCCCTTGTCACTGATCCGAGCTGCCCCGAAGCCTACCCCCTCCCACGGGACCACCCAGATGTTCTGATTCGATACGTAGGCAACCAGGTCTCCGAGCGGGGACCAGGCCGGCTGGCTGGCGATCTGGTCACGGGTGACCTGATCGGGATTCGAGCCGTTAAAAGTGCCGTCGCCGAATATCCAGAAGATCGTCGGGCTGCCGGCGCGCGACGTATTCATTATCGCCAGCTTGTCACCGCCGGGTGACCAGCTCGGCTGGCTATCCCGGGCCCGTCCGATGCTCAGCCTTCGCTGGTTCCTTCCGTTGACGTCGGCCACCCACAGCGCTTCCATACCGTCTTCTAACCAGGTGAAAACGATTCCCTCCTGCGACCAATCCGCATCGTATACACCACCGACCAGGCTGATCAGGGGAGCAACTGCACTTCCGTCGGGATTCATGATGAAGATGGCCGAATTGGCGTAGTCGTCTCGTTTTTCGCGGCACGGGGACGTGAACAGCAGTCTCTCCCCGTCTGGAGACCAGGCGGGCTGGCAGGCGCCGTCCGGAATTGTTGTGAGCTGGGTGAGGTTCCGGCCATTCAAGTCGATCAAGAAGATCTGAGGTAACCCAGTTTGCTCGCTGGCGAACGCGATCTGCCCCCCACCTCCGCCGATTGGCGTCGCAGCCAGAGTGGGGATCTCGGTGGGAGTAGGCTGCACGGTCGGCTCTGGTGAGGGAGTTTCACTTGGAACAAGCTCTGCAATCTGCCCCTGAGTCGGCTCAGGAATCGATGTCAAGAGGACCTCGGTGGATTCTGCGGCCGCTGTCGAGGTCGCATCACCAGCCCCGGCCGGCGCGGCCTGGCGGCCGCCGAGTGTTCCGGTTAGCAGCGCCCCTGCCCCCAGTCCAACAGCTACCAGGATGCCCCCCCCGAGCATGAACGGGAGGAGTGTGCGGCGCGACCGGGTGGGGATCACCGGCGCGGATTCAGGCAGCAAAGTAGGCAAGGGCACCGCCGGTGGAGGTGCGACAACTGTCCGCCCGGCAAACAAAGAAGCGCTGAATGCTTCCGCGCTGGGGAAGCGGTTCTCCGGTCTGACCTCGGTGGCCTTCTCAATGGCTGCCGCGACTACCGGCGAGATAGCCGGGTTGAGTTCGCGTACCGGGATCAGCTGCTCCTTCCCCATCGCCCGGCGCAGACCGTCGGCGGGTAACTGGTAGGTGAGCAGGTTGTAGAGAGTGGCCCCGAGGGCATAGATGTCAGTGCGCGAATCGGTCCGCGCCTGGCCGTACTGCTCCGGCGGTGCGAAGCCGGGAGTAAAGGCCTTTGCGCCAACCGTGGTGCTCTTGGTGGGGTCGAACTCTTTGGCCAGTCCAAAATCCACCAGCATCGGGTGCCCATCTGGGGTGATCTTGATATTGGCGGGCTTAATGTCGCGGTGGATGATGGGTGGGTGACGGGTGTGGAGGTATTGCAGGGCTTCCAGGATCTCTTTTGCCCAGCGCATTACTTCGGCCTGATCCAGCGGCCCGCCGCTGCGGTCCAGGATCTGGCGAGCGTCTTGCCCCTGGATGTAGTCCATCACCAGATACTGGCCGTGATCGGGGAGGGTGAAATGGTCGATCACGCTTGGGAGGCCGGAATGCTTGAGCTGGAAAAGCGTCCGGGCTTCGCGATGGAACTGCCGGGCCGATTCTTCCGAAACGAAGAAGTTTTCCTTGACTGCTACTTCGACATCCAGGTTCTCATCGTGGGCTCGGTAGACAGCGCCCATGCCGCCGCTGCCGAGCTTCTCGATGATGCGATAACGATTGTTCAGCAGCCTATCTGGTTCCAGAGTCATATGATTGTGAGGGGAGTCTCGACAAGCAGCGCCCGGCTGCTTCGGATCTTGCCTGAACGATATCGTTGGCCCGACTTGAAGTTGCCAAGCGAACCGCGCCGCTACCGCGGCCTCGGCTTAGAGGTCGGTGAACTCCGCCGTATCGCTAGAGGCGTCGGACGGGCGCGAGCGTAACCCCATCTCTTATTATCGTCGAAGAAAACCCCGTTCCATCAGCCGAGTTTCAGGCCCATTTCCACCGATGCTCACGATCGATGCGCGGTCGAGGCGGACTTTGGCTGTGCCTCCATCCGTCGCTGCGAGTAGCCAGGGCCTTGCCCCAGTCCCGACTGCAGGTTCCAGACCTGTTCGTCGGCGCTCCTGATTTCCCTCGCCTCGCGGTGCGGCCCTCCCCCGCTCGGTTCCACCCAAGGTGGGATAGCCAGTTCAGCCCGGAGTCCGTAGAATAGAACAGACGTTCTATCCTTTCGGGAGGGGCCGGGCCTCCAGGATACGAGGGCTCGCTGCCTGTTCTGAGAAGCGCGGCCTCTCCCGAAAGCCACGGAACGCTCACCGTAGGAAGGCAAGCGGAGGTACCCATGCTGCTGGACCGAACCCACTCCATTCTGGCGAACTTCCCCGTCCCGGGGCTTGACCCGGCGATCTTGCAGGCCGTTCACCGGCCGCGGCTGTCGCTGTTTTGGGGCACCCGGGCGCCTACCCAGACCCTGCTGATCATGTTCACCCTGCTGGCCGCCCGGGGCGAGACCCCTCGGCTCTTCGACGGCGGCAACCGCTTCGATGGGTACTTCGTCGCGCGGCTGGCGCGCCGGCTGACCCCCCAGCCCCGGGCTGTCCTGAGCCGGATGCGCCTCTCGCGGGCGTTCACCTGCTTCCAGCTGGCTGAATTGATTGAGAACACTCCCACCGAGCCCCAGGCCGATCGCAACGGCCCGCCGGCCGATAGCTCCCCACTGTTCGTGCTGGATCTGTTGAACACCTTCTACGACGAGAGCGTGCCGCCGCGGGATGTGGAGCGTCTGTTGGCCCGGGTGATCGCCCAGCTCAAACGCTTGGCCGCCGTCGGGCCGGTGATCGTGGGGGCCGGCGAGCCGTACCATCCTGGCACAGGGCAGTCGTTGGTCAAAGAGCGCTGGAGCTTGTTGGACCAGCTTCAGGCCGCCGCCGACCTGACCTGGATGCTGCGCCCACCCCAGGAAGAGACCATCGCCCAGCCGCGGCTGTTCTAAGCACCGAGCCGCGCCGCGACTGAACCCCGAGGAGAACCGATGGGCCGGACCCTGCCTTCCATCACCCAGGCCTTCCTGCAGGAACAAGCCTCGCTGGCGCGCTTCCGCCGCGCCCTGCGGCTGGCCGATCAGCGCGCCCTCGACGACTTGCTGGCCGCCGCCCGCCATCATTTGGCGGCCTCCGCCTACGCCTCGCACCTGCTGCCCTTCGAGATCATGCTGCTGGCCATGCTGGTCGAGGAGCACAAGCAGGTGCTGCGCCTGCAGACTGAACTGCAGGAGCTGCGGCGGATCCTGCGATTGGATAAAGAAGGTCGCCCGCTGCTGCCGAGCGGACCCGATCCGGCCGGCCGATCCGGAGATCCTCGGAAGGAGTGAGCGTGGCAACCCTCTTCGGTTGGCTGTTCGACGTCTACCCCTCCGGGCAGGGCATGACGGTCTGGCTGATCGACCCCGACGGCCGGGCTCACGCGCTGCACGACAGCCTGACCCCGGCTTTTTACGTCAGCGGGCCGCAGGATGGCCTGCGGGCGCTGGCCGAGTCGCTGCGCGGCCAGCCGGTCGACCTGCGCCGGACCGAGCGCATCGATCTGTTCCTCGACCGGCCGATCGAGGTGCTGGAAGTCGCGGTGCGGATCCCGGGAATGCTGCCGCGCCTCTTCCAGCGGGCCAGTCAGTCCTACCCAGACCTGACTTACTACGACGCCGACATCCCGCTGCCGCAGCGCTACGTCCTGGCTCGCCGCATCTTCCCTCTGGCCTACTGCGCGGTGGACCAAGTCGGAGGCCGAATCACCCGCATCGAGGCGCTCGACACTCCCTGGGAGGTTGAATACCGCTTGCCGCCGCTGCGGGTGATGACCCTGCGGCTGGACGGCGAGCTGCAGGATCCCACCCGAGGATTGGCGCGAGGCTCCGCCCGCGGCGACCTGCTGGTGGAGATCGAGGGGCAGTGCTTTCGCTTCCCGCGCCGCAGCGGGCGGCCGTTGGTCATGGGCCTGCGCCAGCTGCTCGAGCGCCACGACCCAGACGTCCTGCTCAGCGCCTATGGCGACAACTACATCCTGCCCCGCCTGCTGCGGCTGGCCCGCCACTTCGGCATCCCCTTGCCGCTCAACCGGGACCCGGCTCAGGCGGTCGAGCGCAAGGGGTCCAATTCCTACTTTTCCTACGGCCGGATCATGTTTCGCGATGAGCAGCACACCTTGTTCGGGCGCTGGCATATCGATCGTCAGAACGCCTTTCTCTCCAACTACTACGGCCTGGACGGAATCCTGGAGATTGCCCGGGTCAGCGGGCTGCCGGTGCAGACCGTGGCCCGGGTCTCCACCGGCACCGGCATCAGCGCCATGCAGGTGGGCACCGCCCAGCGGCGCGGGGTGTTGGTGCCCTGGCAGAAGCGCCAGCCCGAGTCGCTCAAGAGCGTTCCCGATTTGCTGGCGGCCGACAAGGGCGGGCTGGTGTACACCCCGATCGCCGGGCTGTACGAGGGGGTGGCCGAGCTGGACTTCACGGCGATGTACCCCAGCATCATGGTGCATTTCAACGTCTCGCCCGAGACAGTAGAGGCCAAGTGCTGCGAGGGTGAGCCGGTGCCCGAACTGGGCACCCTCATCTGCCGCCACCGCCAGGGCCTGGTGCCGGAAACCTTGGCTCCCCTCTTAGAGAAACGCAACCGCTACAAGGCTCTCATCCGGCAGCTGCCGCCGGGCGATCCCAAACGCGAGAGCTACGAGCGGCGCTACTCCGCCCACAAGTGGCTGCTGGTCACCTGCTTCGGCTACCTGGGCTACAAGAATGCCCGCTTCGGCCGCATCGAAGCCCATGAGGCGGTGAACGCCTATGGCCGGGAGGCGCTGCTGACCGCCAAGGAATTGGTGGAGGCGGAGGGTTTCCAGGTGCTGCATCTGTATGTCGACGGGCTGTGGATCCACAAGCCCGGCGTCCAGCCGGCCGAGTACGACCCGCTCTTGGAACGCATTCGGGCCCGCACCGGTCTGCAAGTGGGTCTGGAAGGCATCTACCGCTGGCTGGCTTTCCTGCCCTCCCGCACCGAACCGCGGGTGGCGGTGGCCAACCGCTACTTCGGCGCCTTCGAAGACGGGTCAATCAAACTGCGCGGGATCGAGGCCCGTCGCCACGACACGCCACCCTTCATTGAAGACACCCAGCTCGAGATCTTGGCCATCCTGGCCCAGGCCCGCGGCGTGCAGGAGTTTCGGGCGATCCTGCCCCAAGCCGTGGCCCATGCCCAGGCGAAGCTCCGCGAGCTGCAGGCCGGCCGGGTGCCGGCCAAAGAGTTGGTCGTCACCCATCGGCTGTCGCGCCAGCTCGAGGAGTACCGAGTCCGCACCCCCGCCGCCCGGGCGGCCGGGCAGCTGGCCCGGGCCGGCGTGCAACTCAGCCCGGGGGAAATGATGCACTTCATTTACGTTTCGGGCCCGGAGAAAGTCCGGGCCTGGGAAGCGATGGAGGCTGACCCGATCTACGACAGCCAGGCCTACACCGAACTGCTGCTGCGGGCAGTGGAAAGCCTGCTGGCGCCGGTCGGCGTTGACCGTACCACGCTCGAGACCTGGCTGCTGGCCGACGCTGGGTATTGGGGACCGCCCGGCATCCTTCCCCCGGCCGGGGTGGACATCGGCGCGCCTCTGATGGAGCGGCCGCGGCTGCCCGCTGCCGGATTGGACTTCCGGTCCAGGCCAGTTCCCCGCCGGCCGTTGCATATCCCGCTGGCCGCAGATTACAAGACTCCAATCGCCCAGGAGACGGCAACATGAGGGCCGCCCTGGTGATCCTGCTGCTGGTCGCCACCAGCGCCATCTTCCAGAGCCGTTCCTGGGGCTGGCAGACAACCCCCGCGGCGGTGGCCGCTCTCTCGCTACTTACTCTCTCCGGCGCGCTGGCCGGGACCTCCGAGCTCATCGCCTCCTGGCGAGCAGCCCGCCGCAAGTCCCGGATCCGGCCGTTCCTGCTCAATGGAGTAGCCGCTCTAGCGGCCCTGGCGATCTGGCTGAACTACGTGCTCACCGAGCTCGCCGAGTCGGAGGGGTCGCCGACCCAACGCGGGCTGCTGGCCCTGGCACTGGCGTGGATGATCTCGCCCTTCGCCGGGTTCGCTCTCACCTCCCTGGGAGAGCGACTCGCCCGACGCTGAGTCCCGAGCCTTACCCGCGAACCCACGCTGAGTACCCACGGTTTGACTCCCAAACCGGACGCATGGTATGATGCTCGCAAGCCGCCGAGGAGCGGCTTCGATTTCCTATTTGGGAGGTGCAGGACATCAGCGCATCGGAATTCAGGATAAACGGGGCGATCAGGGTACCTGAAGTCCGCTTGATCGGGGCGGACGGCGTGAATGTAGGTGTAGTGAAGACTGCCGAGGCAATGGCCGCGGCCCGATTAGCCGGGTTAGATCTCGTGGAAGTCGCGCCAAACGCAGAACCCCCGGTCGTCCGGGTGCTGGATTTCGGAAAGTTTCTCTACGAGAAGGCGAAGAAAGACCGGGAGGCCCGCAAGTCGCAGACCAGGATCGAAATCAAAGAGATCCGGCTGCGCCCCAAGACCTCCGAGCACCATCGCTCGTTCAAGGTCCGCAACGCCAGGCGCTGGTTGTCAGAAGGCAAGAAGGTGTTGGCCCGGATTCGCTTCCGGGGTCGTGAGATCACCTACCCGGAGATTGCGCTGGAAGATTTGAAGCGGATCGCGGAAGATCTCGCAGACGTTGGAGTGATCGAGCAATCGCCCCGGATGGAAGGGCGGACCATGTTCATGGTACTCGGTCCAAACAAGAAGTAGTCCGTAGCTTTCGGTTCAGCATGCAGCCACGCCGTCCGGGCGGCTCACCGTCCCGGCGGCTTTTGTGAACGGCAGGCAGGAGCATCCAGGTGCCGCGGAAAAAGAAGTTGAAGGGCAAAGTTAAGCTTAAGACCCACAAGGCGACCTCCAAGCGCTTCCGGTTAACCTCAACCGGAAAGCTGGTTCGAACGAAGGGTGGCAAGAGCCACCTGCGCCGACGCAAGTCGAAGCGCACCAAGCGGTTGTTCGAGGAGATGCTCCCGGTCGAGGGCTCAGGGATTCGCAAGCGGGTGCACCGCCTGGCTCCCTACCTCTCGAAACGCAAAGCCAAACCCACCGCCCGCAGCGCAGGAGCGTCGAAGTAACATGACCCGAGTTAAGGGCGGAACGGTCACTCGCAAGCGCCATAAGAAGGTCCTCAAGCTCGCCCGCGGGTATTACGGGACCCGGGGCCGGCTCTTTCGCCGCTCGAACGAGGCCAAACTCAAGAGCCTCAGCTACGCCTATCGAGACCGGCGAAACCGCAAACGCGACCTGCGATCGCTGTGGATCGCCCGGATCAATGCCGGCGCCCGGCAGAACGGCACCAGCTACAGCCGGCTGATTCGCGCGATGGGGCAGACCAACATCCAGATCAACCGTAAGATGCTGGCCGACCTCGCCGTGCGCGACCCCAAGGCATTCTCTTCCGTCGTCAAGGCCGCTAGCTCCAGTCCCTGAATTTTCGCAAGATTCACAATCCGGGCTTTAGCAAATACCGCAGCCAGACAAGCTACTCGTCAGGATGTAGGCCTTTATTGGACCCAGCAGCGATCGGAATCTTTCACCCCAACAGGGCCGGGTAATTGTCGCTCAGCCACTTCTCAAGCTGCACCTTGAACATGCCGGCTTCAGTAAGCAGTTCAGCAGCCTCAGCTTCCGACAATTGCCCGCCCCGATCATAGGTGCCCACATTGCGCTTCGTCCTACAACTATCGAAATAGGCTCCTACCTCTCTCAACTGCTTGCCCATGATCGCAGGAAGGGCCTCAAATGTTGCCCAGTGATGCCCTTTTCCATGAGTCTCGTATCCTGCACAGTAGAGGGCAATAGTCGCAAGGTTCAGCGCCGCCTCGTAGGCAATTAGGTAGCGCCTGTCCGTCGAGAGCCCATCCACCGACGCGTCGGCTAGGTCTCTCTCCACCAGTTGGAACATTGCCCGAACCTCGGACTTCGAGGTGCTATGAGGTCTGAGATAGCCCGCTTCCAACAAGCTTACTAAGTTCATCCTCGTCTCCGATCAGGAAGATCTTGGGCTGGCCCAAAACATCCTTCAGGAAGGTGTTGTCGTCGGCGAATCGTCGCCTGAGTTCCGAAGTTGGGAGTATCACCGCGTTGATCTCTCTGCCCAGCGTCTCGCGCGCGGGTGCAAGCAAGTTGGATAACGCCCGCGCCGTGACCTGGCCGATTACCATGAGGTCGATGTCACTCTTGGCACTTTCTAAACCACGGGCGTAGGAACCGAACAGAAACGCGACCCTGATCGAGCCTTTGCTCTTCCGCAGATGCCTGCGCAACAGATCCCCAAGCCCCGCCGTCTTAACGATTAGGGCCTTTAACTCCGGAAAGATGGGCGACTCCCGGTTCGCTCGGTAATACCTGCGATTCCCTTCCGGCGTCATGCTCAGCAGTCCACCGGCTTCTAGACGTGCCAATTCCCGTTGGATCGCCTGAACCGGCTGTTGGGTTAGACTTGCGACTTCACGGAGGTAGTACCGGTTGGGAGCATTTAACAGGAACAATTCCAGTACGGAAATCCGTGCCTGCGAAGTAAAGAGCGCTTCGAGAATTGAGTAGCGTCGTATACTTTTTGTAGTCATTTGTATACAGAATATATACGAAGTGCCAGCCCTGAGTCAACCTGTCATCCTTAGTGGCACCTTGAGAAGAACTCAAACCGCAGCTGCCCTACCCGGACTGGCCCATAGGCGATGAAAGTGCGCGCCATCACCGGCTTCCTAGACCCTGGTTGGCCGCTGGTGCCGGAGAGAATCGCGTCCCTGGCCGAGTGCCTGGCGGCGATCCGGCAAGCGCTCGGCGAGGCCGGTTACGAGACCCAGACCCTGCGGCTGGCTACTCCGCCGCCCTCGCAGATTGACAAACCGGTCTCGCCCCGCGAGCGCCCGGAA
>CAYHSI010000067.1:0-9298 GCA_964359225.1 uncultured Anaerolineaceae bacterium | reverse complement strand
CGTTCCACTCGGGAAGAAATAGAGCAGCACCCCAAACGGGACGATTACTCCCAGGATCGCGTAAAACAGCAGTCGGAACTCAAGAATCAGGGGTCGACGCATTCCTCCGCGCCTCTCGGGTCAGCCTGGACCGTCCTAAAACTTTGTCCGCAGCCCCATCCGTCGGCCGAAATCTTGGTGAGCCTACGGGCGCACTGCGCCGGCCGACGGCTCGCTGATTATTGTTGGGCGAGCAGGTGTGGATGGTCTCTGAACCCCATCCTTAATCCTGCGAGATCAGGCAGACGTCGGCGATCAACTTGTGGACCTGGCAACCGTGGAACACCATTCCATCACCTCCTGGGTTGACCGATCACGGCCGGCCCCTGCTTGGTTCCTCGACTGATTACGGGGTATCCTGATGAGAGGAGTGATTTTACCGTGAGGACTGTTCTCGTCAACCTGATAATGACTTCCCTGCTCGCCGCCCTCGTCGGCTGCGCTCTGTCGGCGGCCCCCGCCTCTCCAACTCCCCAAGTCGAGGTACCTACGGCCACTCTCGAGCTAGTGCCGTCGCCCACCCCCATCGAGCTCCCCCCGCCCACCCCCGTCGAACTCCATACGCCCGCTTCTCGCGCCGGGCGCTTCGCCACCTGCGTGATCACCGAGCAGGCTTCTCCCGGCAATCTGCGCCTGGTCTGGATTCAATCCGGTGATCTCTGGGTGTGGGATCAGGGAGAGGCGGAACCCTACTCGCTCACCGCGACCGCCGACATCGCCGCGGTGCGGCTTGCGCCCGACGCCGAGACGGTGGCCTACACCCGGCAGACCGCCTCCGGGCCGGAGCTGTGGGCGGTCGACATCCTCGGAACTTACCTGCGGCAGCTGGTCGGTAGTCCCGAACTTTACGGCACCATCGAGTTGCAGCCCTTTTCGCCGGACGGGCAGCTGCTGGCCTTCAGCCACCGGCTACCCGGTCGGGGCGGCGAGCTGTGGGTTGCCGGCTTGGACAGCACCGGCGCGCGCCTTCTGGTCAGCCATGCCGAACTGGAGGCCCTCGTCGACGGGACGTGGGCCGACGTCGCCGCGCCGGCCAACGTCACCTGGATTCCGCACACCCGCACCCTGACCTACGACGCGGGACCCGGGTTCGAAGAACAGGGCATCTGGCCTTACACTCAACGTCAGGTCCGCCTCGTTGATGCAGACACTGGCACCCAGGAAGTACTCTTCGGACCGGGCGAGGGGGGCCAGGTTCAGTACTCTCCGGACGGCGCAACAATGGCGGTTATCACGCCCGAGAGCCTGCGCTTCATGGACCTGGAGACCGGCAGCGTGCGAACCGCTGGCGTCCAGTTCTTCGCGGCCGGTGCCGGCGAGGGGTACGCTTATCCATCGATGGTTTGGACCCCCGACTCTCAGGCGTTGCTGCTCGCTCAACCGATCGATGATTCCGAAGTCACCGACGCCGACCTGCCGGTCGTGATCTGGCGCGTTCCGCGGGACGGTTCTCCGGCGATTGAGCTGGCCGAGTTCACGGGATTCGTGCCTTCTTTCGAGTTCTCACCAGATCAGGCCAAGATCGCCTACTGGCGCCCGGTCCCTCCGCAGTCGAACACCCGCGAGCTGCACATCACCACTCTCGACGGCTCGGTCCACATCGTGTACGACACCGGCGTCGAGTTGGACTTCCTAGGGTGGGCTCCCGACTCGCAGGAGTTTGTATACTCGTCCGCCGGCTTCCCGGGAGACACCCGCCTCGCCAACCTCTGTGGTGACCCCGTCTCGCTCGGCTTGCACTACCGCCCGGCTCAGCTGAATTGGAGCGATCCGAACCACATCATCCTCGAGCGTGGGCGCCAGGCGGCGTTCGAGCTATACCTCGTCGCTGCCGGTTCCCCGGAGCTTGTCCTGAACCCAGAATCCTTCGGCGGCTACGACTTCGCGCTCGTTGCTCCAGAGGGCTGAGCACAACTGGTCGCAGGCTGAGCTGGCCGATATGGGTCACGGCTAGCCCGCGCTGTCGAAGGCCTTCCGGATCCAGCCGATCAGCTCCTTGTCTACCTCAGCGGGCGAGGTCACGTCTACTGTGTACTGGCACATCCCGCCGGGCGGCAACGCCGTGAGGCGGCTGGTGGGCTTGATGTCCTTCATGTTCAGCCCCAGCTCGATCCGGCCCTTGCTCGCCGGACCGATGATCGCAAACTGCTTCTTTCGGCGCAGGCTCACGTACCCCTTCTTCGGCACGGTTTCAAAGACCCCAAACTTCTGGATGGCGGCCATGAGTCGGTCGTGGATGGGCCGCAGCGGCGCCCTGGCGCCCGAGTAGATCTCGGCCAGCAGCTGATCGATGGGAGCCTCGCTCGCCTGCGCGGCGCTCTGGCCGTCGGACAGGAGGGCAAAATGGACCAGGGAGTTGGCGTCCCCGTACCCGAGGCCGAACTTTCTTATCAGCATCGCCCGGATCTCGCTGTGCTTGCTGAGGCCGCTCTTGGCGATGATTTCCCGGAATTCGGCAAGCGACTTGCCGGTCTTCATCTGGATATTCTTGAGCTGCGTCTCGCGGGCTTTGTCCAGACTGCTCATTGATGGCCTCCCTGATCTCAGGCTGCCCGTCGCAACAGACTAGGGACAACATAGAGGAACGGGACGAGGGCCAGAACGGCCAGCGAGGCGTATACCGCAACAAACGCCAGCGCCCCTGCCCCTCCATATAGAAGGACGCTCAACCGATACCGAGTCCAACTTCTGCGGCGGTCATCCATATTGATTAAGGGGGAGAACAAGTCGCTCTTGAAGAAGACGTAGCGTCCCATCCAGACCGAGCTGAAGGCAACCATAGCCAAAGTGAAAGAATACAAGGCGACGACGAGCTGCTGGGTCGGGTAGCTGCCGATGAAGGCGGTGGTGAAGGGCACGACGGTGACCCAGAACAGGAAGAAGATGTTGTACCACAGCAGTTTCCAGTCCGAGTGCGTGATCGGCTCAAAGAAGTGATGGTGGTTGACCCAAATGACGGCCACGGTGAAGAAACTCACGCCGAAACTGATCAGCTTGGGGGCCAGGCCCACCAGGGCGGTCAACACGGCCTCCCCGGACAGGTCGCTCAGGGTGGGGACATGGACTTCAAGGATAAGCAGCGTGATGACCACCGCAAACACACCGTCGCTGAACGCCTCGATCCGGGTGGTGGAGGCGATTCGAGGTGGGGCTGGCTTTGGAGTCGAACCTTCCTTCGAATGCATTTTTCCCCCGCTAGGCTCCGCCGCGCCGAGCAACGCCCTCGAGCTCGAGTCTGACCTTCAAGGCCCGCAAGGTCTCTCTCCGAATCCACGCGCTGAACGGTCCGATCACCGACCAGTACAGGCGAAAGCGCAGACGACTCTTAGGGTCTGTGCAGTGGATCCGGGTTTCGGTGGTCAGCCGTGTCATTCCCTGGGATGGCTGGGCGATCGCGAAGTTCCAGGCCGCCTTGGCGTAGCCGGCGCGATCAAATTCTCGAAAGTCACCCGGGTCAAGGCGTTGAAGATCCGCCCTGCGTGTCCAAAACTTCCCAACCACACCCAATAGTAACTCTTGGGACGGGTTTTCCCCGAGCACGACGAACCCCATTCGAAGTAAGCCCTCCAGGCTTAGGCTGGATGCGGGTAGGCCCCGCAGACGAAACAACCCTCGAATGACCTTTGAGTTCGAGAGGTCTAAAATGCGGATCGCCACATAGACCGACTCGGCCGGAGCGTTGATCGAGATGCCGTGATGCTCGGCGAAGTCGAATTGAGGAAGGAACTCGTCGATCAACACCTCGGCAGTGTGAGCGGCCGGAGCCCGTCCACATTAGCGAGTAGATCGGGCCCATTCGCTTGTGCTTCAAGGGGGCTGCGCGACCGTGGAACTAGCAATCGGTTCGACCGTTTCGCCCCTCGACTCGCATCCGCGAAGGTAGAGTTCGATCCCCATTCCCTCGCCAAACAGAGGGTTCCCCGAGGGGCCGGGTCAGCGCATTGTGGAGCGTTCCAGGTCGAGCAGGTACCGCTTCCGGTGCAGCCCACCCCCGTATCCGCCGAGCTCGCCGTTTTTGTTCACGACTCGGTGGCAGGGGATCACGATGGCGATCCGGTTGAGGCCGTTGGCCCGACCCACCGCCCGTACGGCTTTCGGGCCGTCGAGCGCGGCGGCCACCTGCTGATACGAGCGAGTCTCGCCATAGGGGATAGCGAGCAGCTGCTCCCATACCCGCCGCTGGAACGGGGTCCCCGGATACACCAAGGGAACGCTGAACGCCCGCAGGGTGCCGGCGAAATAACCCTCGAGCTCGCCGTGCAGACGTTCCAGGTGTTGGTTGGTTCCAGGAACCGGCCTGGCCTCGAACAGTTTGCCTAGCGTGGCGAACTCCGTTTCCAACATTCGCCGGTCGCTGTATTCGAGCAGACAGACCCCTTCCGAAGTCGCGCCGGCCACGAGCGGGCCCAGCGGACTGCGGATCCAGGACAAATACAGACCCTCACCGTTCCGGTATCGGCCGGGGGCGTCGCCGAAGGTCCGGGCGAACGCCTCCCGAAACCCGCTGTGGGAGTCGTACCCGCTTTCAAACACCGCGCTATCCACCGACCCATTCTCTTGGATCTGGTTCAAGCCCCTGGACAGCCGGCGGGCGCGGGTAAACGCCTGGAAAGTCATGCCGTAGCGGCGGAGGAAATAACGGCGGACCGTGCTGGGGTCGATCCCTCGGGCCCGCAGGCCACCGTCCGTGATGCGCGGGGCAGGGTCACGCTCCACCTCGGCCAGCAGGTCGCTGGCCCAGGCGGGCTGGTCATCCACTTCGAGCGGATGACACCGCTTGCACGGGCGGTAGCCGGCGCTAAGGGCCGCCTGCACGCTTGGAAAGTACTCGACGTTCTCCGGCCGCGGCTTGCGGGCCGGGCAGGTCGGCCGGCAGAAGATTCCGGTCGTGCGCACGCCGAGGAAGAACAGGCCCTCGTAGGAGGCATCTCGTTCGAGATACGCCCGCTCCATCTCAGCGGCGTGTGGCATCGGGTTCATGCCAGCAGTCTAACCGGAACGACCAACCGGTGTCCACCGAAATTCAGGCGTCGATGTCGGGCCCTGGGCGGCCCGGAGTGCCGTCCGCGTGAGGCTAGCCTCAGCGCCCCTTCGGCTGCTCGATCGCGAGCTTGATGATCTTCTTCAGGGCAACAACCGGGATCTTATCCGTGAGCTTGAAGTTGATGGTTCCCTTGCCCGTCTTGATGGCCGGGTACTTGGCCCTAAACTCGTCGAGGTACTTCCCGCCGAAGGGAAAGAACGAAACCCCGTCCTTCCAGTAGCCCAACCCCACTCGTCCGCCCTTCGCCTTGTAGGTCGGGATGCCGTACGAGATCCCAACCTCGGCATCCGGATACAAGCCCATGATCAGCGCGTGCAGCTTGTCGTAGAACGGTCTCCGTTCATCCGAGACGGCGTCGACGAATTGTTGGACTTCCTTGTTCATTGCAATCTCTCCTCCAGCGACTCGAACCTGGCCGCCCTACTCAAAGGTCAAGGCTCGCGCCCTTAGCATTCCAGGGCTCTAGGGCCTCCAGGCTGGCTCCAGGTCGTTTGCGGGGTGGTTCGTCATGTTCACCGGCTCGAGCTCATCGGCCTGCATCACGAATACGTCATAGCCGTTGCCATCGTCGGCGTAGTAGACGACCCACCCTCCGTCGGGAGACCAACTCGGACCGTAGCTGCCCTGCGAATGGTCAGTGAGCTGCACAGACCCGCCCTGCGGGCCCCCTTCCCAGTAGATCTGCTCCACCCCCGTTTTCACCGAAACCATCAAGAAGGAATCGTCCCCGGGCGAATCGACCCGGCAGCACTCGCTGAACCCGACCTGGTCGATGTCGCGGTGGATGAAATTGGCACCGGTGCTGAGCGAGACCGACATCACCGTGCCGACACCCTCATCGATGGCTGTGAAGCTGAGCAGGTCTTCCGAGAACCACACGACGCAACACAACGTTCGCTGCGGCGACGGTATTCCTGAGTGGATTCTCTTGCGCAGAGTTCCGTCCAGATTCAACACCACTGCTTCGTCCGAGCCCTCGAAGTTGTTGACGAAGGCGATAGCGCTTCCGTCGGGGTACCAGGCCGGCGAGTGGTCGTCGCCCGGATAGCGCGTGAAGTTGAGCTGTCCCGAGCCGTCACTCTGCATGATGTAGATCTCGCTATTCCCCTAAACATCAAAAAAAAAGGCGATCTGCGACCCGTCCGGCGACCAGGCCGGCTTGGCGTTCTCCCCGGGGCCATGCGTAAGCTGCCGCACATCGGTCCCGTCGGCATTCATGAGGTAGATCTGGTAGCCGCCGTCTCGGTCGGAGACAAAGGCGATCTCGCCTTCTATGTCTAGCGATGTGGGGGACGGAACGGGCGTCGAGCTGGGTGTGGCAGTGGGGGTCGGAGTGTGAGTTGCCGTGGGCGGCAGGGTTGGAGTGGGCTCCTCGGGAAGCCGAGTGTCCGTCTGGGCGCAAGCCAGCAATATGGCAGCAGTCAACACGAGGGGCGCAACAGACTGCATGGGAGTTGACCGTCCACTTTTCTGAATCATCGGATCTCCTTGGAGCCGCCAGGCTGGTCACAACCGGCACGGGAGCCATTGCAGATGCTGACAATGCAGGTTCACTCCCGAACTCTCGGCGCCGCGCTTGCGCCGGTCATCAGATTCATGCACGATAACCCCGCCAGTCCGTGACTTCGCTATGCTCAAGGGGGTCGACAGATCTCACCGCTCCGCGCGCCACGAAGGCGGAGCATTGTCCAATACGATCCCCTTAGCGATGAGCCGAGTCGACCCGTCGCAGATATCCAGCAGAAACAAATCTGAGGTCGCGCCGGTCTGATCGACCAGGACCGTGTACGCCAATCGGCGATTGTCCGGAGCCCAGTGCTTCCCTATCCCGGCGGGCACCCCAGCCTTCTGCTCTAGCGCCATGACAGGGAAATCCAGGGCTTCATCTGCAGTCGCCACATGCAGCAATCCGCCCGATTCATAGGCAACCAGCGACCCATCTGGCGACCAAACCCAGCCTCTGGCGTCAGACGGACCAAACTCGAGCGGCCATACGTCGCCATCAAGCGAGGCCACATACGTATCGCTCAGCCCTGAAGACAGGGCATGTCCAATGAACCTGAGATGGCTCGAATCCAAGTGCCAGTCGCCCCTGTAGGTGAGTATCCCCGGGAGGCTCAGTTCCCTCAGGTCTGTCCCATCTGTCCGAATCGTGAACCACTGTGCGAGCGGCGGGTCCGCATCCATCGGCGGATCCACATGAAAGAGGATCAGTTGCCCATCGGGAGAGAATCGTGGATCTCTCGGAATAGAAGTGCGGTTTCGTGTCAGGTTGACTGCGACGCCGGTCTGGACATCAACGAGCCAGAGGTCGTTGACCTCGTTCCAGTATCCGACATAAGCAATCTTGTCGCCCTCTGGTGACCAGTCCAAGTAGTAGTAGAGTGACTCGGGTTCCAGCCATGTGGTCATGTTGATCTGATAGTCGATGACATGGATGTACACGCCTGCGCTAAACGCAAGCCGATGGCCAAAGGGCGACCACTGTGGGAAGTACTCGTTCTCGGTGTCGTTCGTGATCCGCACTGTCCTTGATCCGTCTGCGCTCGCGAGATAAAGATCGCGCTTTCCACCCCACCGGGCGACAAAGGCCAGCGTCATTTCATCAAGGCCGACTTCAGAGGGCTGCTTGCATGCTGGCAATGCCCCAGACGGGAGGGTTGCTGTGGGGATCGCAGTCGGAAGCGAGGTCGGGGTGCCCGTTGGCATCCCGGAAGGAGTGACAGACGGCGACTGCCCCGCCCTCACTGCCTGCTTGGTTTCCTGCGGCGCCCCATCTACAGTCACCTCGGGTTGTGCGAAGAGGTTGACGCAGGCCAGTGACGCAAGTCCCGCCATGAGGAGACGCAGCATTTGCCAATAGGACTTCACGGCAACAGCGCACCTATGCTCGGCCGCACCCGTCGGCTCATGTCGCATCGCCCGCCCATCAGGCACGGTTCCACCATTGACTCACCCGGCTCAATCTCGTCTCTAGCTTGTTGACGCCCGCATCATCAGGGCAGCGGGTTCCAAGAGAGCGTGTAGGTCAAGATATCCTCAGCGAGCAAATGGTCCTCCCCCGTGCAGACATTGACCACACGCAGATCCGATGGCCCGCGCTCCTCGCCGATAAACCTCGTCGAGCCATAGGCAATGTGGCGACCGTCAGGCGCCCATTCAAACTCATCGACCGCGTATCCCACATCGCTAGGAGCCGCCACGACTTCCTGATCACTCGATCCATCGGCATTCATCACGCGCAGGGTATGATGAGGGGCCCGATCATCGACGCCCGGATCCGGCCGAAACCAATTGACGGTCGCGTAGGCGATCGCGGCCCCGTCGGGCGACCACTTTGCGTCCCCCTTCTCCAGGCCGTTAAATCCGCCGGTCGTGGTCAGCCGCCGTACGTCCGAACCATCCGGTTCCATGAGATAGATCTCGGTTTCCACACCCTCCAGGGTGGCGGTGTAGAGGATGGTGTTTTCGAGGGGGTGCCACGCCACGGACTTGATGTTTCCCAGATCGAGATCGTACGCAAGCAGGTCTTCCCCATCCCTGTCGACCCCATATAGCTCGTAGTACACGGTTCGCGGGCCGAGGACGGCTGCAAAGAGCAGCCTTTCACTATCGGGAGACCAGCTGATCAGCTCCGGACCGAACATCCACGGAAAAGCATCCGCCTTCAGGGTGCTGACCTCCACGAGGCCCAGGGCGCCGTCTTCTGTCGGAAAGGCGATCCAGCGACCGTTCGGTGACCAGCGGAGTTGCGGGCGGGCGACGCCAATCTCCGGTGCGAGGGGGAGCCCTCGCCCTCCCTCCGCAGGGCTCAAGAAGAGCCTCAAGTCGATCGACCCGCCCGGTTCGAATTCGCCTGCCAGGTAGGCCAGCTGAGCTCCGTCTGGGGACCAAGCTGCGCCGAATTCATCTGCCTCGGTTTGGACGAACACCCGACCGCCTAGCCCATCACCGCCGATCACGTAAATATCCTGATCCCCGTCCCATGCTGCGACAAAAGCGAGAGACATCTGTCCGGGATCGAGCTCGCCGGGCCTCGTCATCGTGTGCGGCGAGACTGGGTCGGGCAAATCGACGCAGTTACCAAAGCTCTGCCTGTCGCTAGGCCGCGGCGTCTCTGGGCTGATCGGCCACACGCAACCGCGTCGCGTCGCCGCGCGGACGATTGCCGCTCGCGTGGCTGACGAATTGAAGTCGACGCTGGGCAGCACGGTC
>CAYHSI010000066.1:0-9459 GCA_964359225.1 uncultured Anaerolineaceae bacterium | reverse complement strand
TGCATCAACTCGGAGTAGCTGTACAACACCGGCGAGCATCATGAAGACCACAAAGCTCCCAGCGAATACAATCAGCGCTCGGTTTAGCGCGGAATAGTCAGCACGGATCCTTGCCCTCCACCCGACGCCGCTGCCAGTTACCCTCGCCATGCGAACATTGGTATTCGAAAGAATAGAAATCCTGATTCGTTCTTGGTTTGCCTTTCTCCCAAGGCCAATGTCGGAGTGCAAGAATGGCCTCTTGAAGCCTACTTCCCATTTCGCGGTTCCGCCTTCCCTGGTTGGAGATGGGTCATAGGTCAGTGGGTCAGCCTTCTCCTGGGGGTCATCCACTTCGGCCGTAATGAAGTAGTTCTCATCATAGGAATCTGCATGAATAATCAACTTGACCTGGATCTGCTTTCGTTCCTCCGTTTCATCACCTATTGCTCGAAGACCCTTGTTTGATATCGTTAGGATCGTCAGCACGAGGCTCTCGACGTGCCTGCGTTCTTCCTTATCCTTATATACAATCTCCAAATTCTCTCGGACTCGACGCGAGACCACGACCTGGGGAGACTGAGAGACCAGAGTCACCGCAACCGTGTGGATCTGCCGGCGCAATACGAACCACCACCCGAACGAGGCTAGCGCGGCGGAGAGTACCGCGGCAATTACCTGTGGTGAGGTGAGTATGTCAGATGTGGTCATCTGAGCCCCCAATCATCATATGGAAGCGTTCCGGCGAGATAACGGACCGCGGATCAGCCGCCCGCCGGTGGATGCATCGGATGACTCATTCTCGCGCTACTTCGAGGGCAAAGCGCCTCGCAACTTACCGGCTGAAGGCGGGTCGGACTGCATCCGCTTGTTAGGCGGGCTGAAGTCCATAGATATGTACGCGTCCGTGAACGGTTGACCAGATCGGGGCTAATGCTCGACAACGGGGCATTGCTCTAAGTCGACGATTTCTCGAATGTTCACCCGTGGGTCGACGGGCAGAACCACTCTGATCTCCCACGAATCCTCGGCCCGAATGAGCTCAAAGCCCACAACATCTCCCAAGACCTCATCGAAACCCGCACGGCTCCAATCCAGTGCCAAGCCGCTGTATACCACAAGGGCCTTGTCGGGAATGGTCCCGAAGGCTTGGTTTAGACCGACGCAGGTGGGATCGGAGGCGGGGAATGCGTCTTGCAGTAATTGCCCGACAAACTCCGGTGACTTCAGACCTCGGGGATCGAGCCCGCCCGGCCACTTCGCCACAATGTAAACGCCACCAGCTGCCATCAACGGGACTATCCGAGTAGTGTCGTTTTCCTCGAGGGAATCGTGCAGCAGGCGCACGACGGCAACGAGGTCGTTCGAATCAGCTTCAGTGGGATTTGGCGATGCAACACCTCCCCCCGTCTCCTTCAGAAATGTAGTGCAGGATGCGGCTGCAAGGAGAGCCAGGAGTATCCCCAGAAGGAGATGCCCTTTCATGACCTTTTTGACGCCATCCTTTGGCACGCCTAACTAATACTTAGACCACATCCACCCAGTATAGCCCTGCTCACAGGGGTATTATCCAGCGAAATCCGGGAATATCATCCCCGCGGGGATGTGTAGGGGATGGATTTGCACTAATATGGCGGCTCAGGGTTGTTATGCAATGTAGAGTGGGACCCGACCCGGCGAAAAATCTTGTGTTCTAGTCATGAGAGGATTTGGTCTTGCGCAGCGGCGAGACTAATCGGAAGATGCAGTCGGGATCTACAGCAGCGGGAGCTGCGGGTCCTCGTGACCGGGCGGATCCAGCGCGAGCCGCTCCAGTAGATTGCCACGTTCGAGAGTCGTGTCTTCCGCCAGGCGGCGGACGTGACGAAATTTGATGACTCGCGGCGCACTCTCCAGCCAGCTCTGCAGCAGCGGGTCGCGCCGCGATTTCTCGGCCACCAGTCCAGCCCGACCTCCCGGGATAACGACCACGTCGATCCCCGGACTTGGAGCAGGCCCGCCCCACCCAGCATCCCGGCGCATCGCGGTGCCCAGCCTGGCAGATTCATCCACCCAGAAGCTGAATTGCTCCGCGCTGGATCGGTCGGACCAGCGGATCGGGTCCGTACCCTCAACCTCGAACCCCAAGCCGCGGCCAAGCGCTGCCAACAGGCTCAGGATCTGCTCGCGATCGATTTGTCGGGCCTCGCCCCGATCCTCCTCCCGTAGGTTCCAGATCGCGCCGCCAGCCTCCGGAATGGCATAGGATCTCAGGCATGCCATCACCAACCTGCGATCGGGAGTGAGCAGCCCGGGCAGCGCTTCGCACAGCCGCCGGTCGAGCTCGACTGCCGCAATGTGCTCGTGCTCGCGCAGGATGCTGAGGGCCAACCCCTCCACTCGATCCGCCAGCGGCAGGCTGACCTCGGTCGGCTGGCTTAGCCAGTAGCGGCCGGTCTCCGGTTCCGCGCCTTTCCCGAGGTGCTCGAAGACTTCCCGGTCGGCGAGCACCTGGTCAAAGTCCTCGCCAATCGCCCCTAATGGAGTGCGGCTTTCACTCCCCTGCGCTCTGGCCAGCAGGCGCCGGCTCGCAAGTTCCGACCAGGCCGCCTCATGGGGAAGCTCATAGCTCGAAGGTTCGCCGCGTTCGGTCAGCGCACGCTCCGCCGCCCGCTTCATGATTTGGGTGAGCTGGGCCGGTGCCGCGAGTTCACCGGGTCCGCCATCCCACTCCCAAGTGAGGATCGCTTGGCCTTCAGCCAGGCGCAACGCCCGCCCGGTTAGTCGGAAGCCGGCTCCGTCGAAGCCGGCCAAGGCAGCCGCCAGGAATCCTGGTTCGGCGTCCGGCACCAAGCCCAGCACTTGGACTTTGTCGCTGAGCGCCGGGCGCATCGCCCGCAAGGTCGTTCGAAGCGCGTCCGCGTGCCAGGCCCAGTCGTACCGTCGCCGGCGGAGGGCGGCCCGCACCGGGACGGCCGCCTCCCGCCCCCATAGCCAGGCGGCCCAAAGGGCGGAGAGGGTCCAGTAAGCTTGATTGGGACGCGG
Organism: uncultured Anaerolineaceae bacterium; assembly: GCA_964359225.1. GTDB lineage: Bacteria > Chloroflexota > Anaerolineae > Anaerolineales > E44-bin32 > JADFRG01. The sequence goes on along the minus strand of CAYHSI010000066.1, from coordinate 6,456 downwards.
GATCACGGTGAGGATTCGTTCCACCCGTCCGGCGGACAGCGCCTTGGCCAGCTCACGGACCGGCCCCTCGAAGAGGGTCACCCCGCCCGGTCGCAGGCTCGCCTCACCTTCCCACTCGACCAGCTCGACCCGGGATTCGCTCCCCGACCACTGCCCGACGGCCTGCTCCAATGCCCTCCAGGCGTTCGATTCCCGATAGCGCGGAGAAGCGGTCAGTTGCAGCGGGCGGATGCGTCCCTCCGGATACCCCCAGAGGGCGTTGGTCTGATCGAGCATCACCAGCAGCAGGGCCCGGGCCGCCTCCATCCGTTCTCCCAGCTCATGCTGCTGCAGCTTGTTGAGCAAGGTCATGATGGCGTAGATCGCCCGCCCCGGATACACGCTTACGGCAGCCTCGGCATGCTCTCGATCCGGACTGCCTCGCGGTGCAAGCTGCTCGAGGGCAGTGGCATGCTGCAGGCCTTTCGATCCATGCTCAAGCGATCGGCGTCGGTCTTCTGCATTCGTCGGCTCTTCGACGGTGTGATTGCAGTGAGGACAAGCATAGAACTTCAGGACCGGCTCATTCTCTTCCCGGTCCCAGACGAAGTACTCGGCTGAGACCTCTCGCCCGCATCGTGAACAGCGAGTTTGGTACAGATCCAGCAGGAACGGCTCCAGCCGACCGCCGTCCTTCGCCGATGCGGCCAGCCGAGAAAGCGCCGATTGGAGCTCGTCCAGCGCAAACGGGTTGAGGGTGTGGCGGAGTACGTATCGGGTGATTGGGTTGTTTACCGCCACCAGCACCGAGCAGCCTTGTTGCGCGGCTTCGAGCGCGAGCCTCGGCGAGGCACCGAAGGGGTCGAGCACCAGGTTACCTTGCATCCCGAACCGTTCGATGGCCAGGGCAACGGTGCCTTCTTCCAATGGAGGCAGGAAGCGCGCCATTGGGCCGGGACCCAACACCGGTTTCCCTGGAAGGTACGGGATTTCCATGGATCGAGTATAAGGGACTCGATCCGGATGAAGGAAGAGCTTGGGGTTGGTCCGACTTGGGCCCGGGGCGGTTCTGGTTTCAGCCAGGCAGCGCCGCGAAGAGGTCGTCGGTGCTGCTCATCCAGGCCACCTGCCGGAGAAAGGCGATCGGATCCCCAATAATCTCCCAGAGCCGGCGCACGGCCTCGCCGACCGGATCATCGCCTGCCGCCCCGCCGGGGACATCGGCGTACGCACCATAGAAAGCAAAGTAGGCCTGGTTGATGCGGCGGAGATGGCGGAAACCGTGCTCCCAGAAGACCCGCCGCCGGGCCTCCATATAGGCTTCCGCCTCCTCAATCCGGCCCTCCGCGAGCAGCCCATCGACCCGCTCGCGGGTCTCTCTCATTTCGAATTGGAAGTCAAACACAGGCACAGGTGGCTCGCCGATCTGCGGAGCTGGGGGGAACTGCGGCGGCGGAGGAGGCACATGCTCGGGATAGTAGCGGGCCAGCACTTCTCTCCCGATCTCCTGGCCGACCAGGCTGGCAACGGTTTCATTGAATGTTCGTAGCTCGGCCGAGCGGTTGTAACCGAAGCCCAGCGGACGCAGCGCCAGGTAGTGATGGACCCACTCATGCACGACCGTCTCAACCACCCAATTCACAGCGGTAGTCTCCATCACCATCGTGGGATAGGTCGAAAGCCCCCCGATCCCGACCACCAGAGCCGAGACCTCGAGCCCATGCTCTACCTGCGATTCCAGATCGATCTGCTGCTCGAGGCTGAGCTCGGGCACCAGCTGCAGGTTCGCATCCTGGCGGATCACCTCTCGGGGTGATACCACCAAGGCCCAGGGCAGGCCTGAGAATCGAAACGACACCGGGGGAAAGAGTGCGGGCCCCCATCCGACTCCCAGGTCGTCCAGCACCGCGGCGACGTTCTCCTGCAGGACCGATTCGGCCAAGGGTCGCAGATCCTCCAGTCGCCCGCGAGTTTCCTCCCATTCAACCCCTACAGCTTGGGCAACTTGCTGCGGGTCGGCCAGATTGGGATCGGCGAGGATCGCTTCCAGCTCGCCCCGCAGCCGGGCGGTCTCCCCGACCAACTGCACATACTCCAGAACCAGGTTCTTGCGTTCCGGCTCGGTCAGATAGCTAGCGGGCCGGAGGGCGGAGGACTCAAACTTTTCAAGTAGAGACACACTCGTCCAGCTGACGTAATCAAACTCCACCGCCCGGGTGAACCGACGTACCTGATCGCTGCGGTTCAGCGTGATCGCGGCGCTCCCGCCGAGCAGCAGCGGTGCGGCCAGCAAGATCAGTGTCAGCGCTAGCCACTGCCCGATCCGACCGAGCCTGGTCATTTCCGCATCTTATCAGGAACCGATCGGGTAGGCGGCAAGCTAGGCCCAAACGAAGCGCGGCCGTGCCCTGAAACGGTCGGAAGAGTCACTGTGCTATAATCCGCGGGCTCGGGACCCGCTGGGTCCCGTGCCTACAATACCCCCCTCCTCCCCATGAATTTCCTAGTCACAGGCGCCGCAGGTTTCCTCGGGTCCGCGCTTGCCAATCGACTCGTCCGGGAAGGGCACCAGGTTCGGGGCCTTGATGACCTATCGTCCGGGGATCCCGGCCGGCTCGCTCCAGATGTGCTCTTCACCCGCGGCGATGTAACCGACCGACCCAAGCTCTGGACCCTGTTGCAAGACGTTGACTGCGTATACCACCTGGCCGCCCGGGTTTCGGTACCGGAATCAGTGCTGTATCCCCGAGAATACAACGCGGTGAATGTCGGCGGGACGGTCAGCGTCATGGAAGCGATGCGAGACGTCGGTGTCATGCGGGTAGTGTTGGCCTCCTCCGGCGCAGTCTATGGAGACCGGCAGGAACAACCCCTGAGCGAGGACACGCCTCCGGATCCTCACTCCCCTTACGCGGTTTCCAAGCTGGCTGCGGAGTTCTACGTCCGCACCATCGGCTCGTTGTGGGGGATCGAAACCGTGGTGCTAAGGGTGTTCAATGCCTATGGCCCCGACCAACCGCTGCCGGCCGCCCACGCCCCGGTGATCCCGCTCTTTCTGCGCCGGACTGTGCGGGGTGGCACGCTGGTCATCCATGGGAAGGGCGAGCAGACCCGGGATTTTGTCTTCATTGACGATGTCATCGAAGCGTTGGTGTCGGCCGCCACTGCCCCGACCATCAATCGTGCGGTGATCAACATCGGAAGCGGGGTTGAGACCAGCATTCGGGACCTCGCCCAGCTGGTGCTGGAAGCGGTGGGAACCAGCGCGGAGTGGTTGTACAAAGAAGATCAAGATCCGGGAAGCTCCCGGATGTGCGCCGATATCCGGCGGGCCCGCGCCAAGCTCGGCTACCGCCCGCAAGTCACGTTGCGGGAAGGACTGGCGCGCACGATCGCCAAGGACCCGCGCCTCCAGCCGGTTCCGGTTGAATAGCCAAGATCGACCGGCTTCGATACGCTCGCCGCGACTTCACTCTTCCAACCTTGGAAGTCTGCCGCTTGCTCATGGGCCAGCTGCTGGTACGGCTCGAACCAGACGGCAGCCGGGTTTCCGGCCTGGTTGTCGAGGCGGAGGCCTATGTTGGACCGGACGACCTGGGATGCCATGCCAGTGTCGGCCGGACCCTGCGCAACCAGGTCATGTGGGGTCCGCCCGGGCATGCCTACGTGTATTTCACATACGGGATGCACTGGATGCTCAACCTGGTAACGGAGGCAGCGCCCTATCCCGCTGCGGTTCTCCTCCGGGCGATCCTGCCCTGTGAGGGCCGGGCCCGAATGCGGCGGCGACGGTCCGCTTGGCGTCGGGGCCGTGGCTCGTCCGCCGGCCGCGGGCTGCGGCTTACTGACGGCCCGGCCAAGCTCTGCCAGGCGCTCGGCTTGAACGGCCGCTGGAATGGTTACGATCTTTGTGACCGGGGGGCGCAGTTGTACTTGGAGCGGCGGCCAGCGGTCGAGACCGTAACCAGCGGCCCGCGGGTCGGGTTGAATCAGGTACCTGAGCCGTGGAAGAGTATCCCCTGGCGCTTCCAGGTGCCGGAGCTGGATCACCCAAGGCTGCTCGCCCAGGAGGGAATCTCATGACCCTGTTGACCGGAAAGCGGGCCTTGATCTTCGGAGTGGCGAATGACCACTCGATCGCCTGGGGAATTGCGCGTGCATTGCACGAACATGGGGCTGAGCTGGCCTTCTCCTACGCCAGCCCGGTGCTCGAACGGCGGGTCCGTCCACTGGCCGAATCGGTCGGCTCGACCTTCGTCGAATTGTGTGACGTTACGGACGATAGCCAGATCGAGGCCGTGTTTGCCAAGGCTGGCGACCAATTCAAGCAGCTCGACATTCTGGTCCATGCGATCGCATTTGCCAATCGGGAAGATCTGGAAGGGAGTTTCTACACTACCGGCCGGGAGGGCTTCCGGATCGCGATGGACGTCAGTGTCTATTCCTTTGTTGCCCTGGCCCGGGCGGCTCAGGCGTTGATGCCGGACGGCGGTTCGATGCTGACTCTCACTTATTACGGCGGGCAAAAGGTCGTGGCCAACTACAACGTAATGGGGGTGGCCAAGGCGGCTCTGGAATCGGCTACCCGCTACCTGGCCGCAGACCTGGGTCCCAAAGGCATCCGGGTCAATGCCATCTCGGCCGGACCGGTCCGGACTCTCTCGGCCGCCGGCGTGCGCGGCTTCAAATCCATGTATCGCGAATTTGCCGAGATCGCACCAATGCGCCGCCAAATTTCGGCCGAGGACATCGGCGGCGCGGCCGTCTGGCTAGCCTCCGATCTTGCCCGCAACGTCACCGGGGAAATCTTGTTTGTCGACTCTGGGTACAATATCCTGGGAGTCCCATCTATCGATGCGACAAACCGGACCTGAATCGCTGATCGACCGCATTCGGGCAAGTCTGCTCCCCAGGATCGAACCGGAATTGCGGGCGACTCGCACCAGCCTTGCCCGGACCATTGTACTGGTGCAGTTTGGTGTGCTGGCGTTTTGGGGGATCGCCCTCTTGGTGTTCTCCAGCCTGAGGCCGGACGTGCGAGTCACCCTCGACCTGGCGGCAATTGCCGCACTTGCCCTGAGCGGGGCCGCGGCTCTCTCGTTGGCCAATCGCGGCTCGGCAAGAGCGGCCGGGTACCTGATCTCGTTCTCGGCATTCGCGGTCGTCGCGGTCGGGACCTTCCTGATTCCTCAAAACTTCCCGCTGGTCGCGGTTGCCTTCCTGCTGCCGGTTCTCATCTCGGGAGCGGTCATCGGCGGTTGGACCCCATTCCTCTTCGCATTCGCCGCCATCGTCACCAACACGACCGCGGTCGTCACGGCGGCCAACCGGGGCGTGGCGGCCGTTGCCGAGAACCAGACCTGGACTCTGATCTACCTGGTGACTCATTCGCTGGTGTCCTTGGCCGCGGCCCTGATCTCCAACTCGCTTTCCGAGCAGATCCAGAAAACCATCGGAAGCCTGAACCGACAAGCCGATCAACTGGTGAAGATGGCCCACACCGACCCGCTGACCGGGCTCGCGAATCGGCGACACCTCTTCGAGCGGCTGGAGAGCGAGTTCTCTCGGGCCCAGCGCTACCGTCGGCCATTCTGCCTGCTGTATATCGATATGGACGGCTTCAAGGCCATCAACGATCAATTCGGGCACCTGTTTGGCGACGAGATCCTGCGCGGATCAGCCCGCGCCATGCAGGCGGTGCTGCGGGCCACGGACTTGCTGGCCCGCATCGGCGGCGATGAATTTGCAGTGCTGCTGCCCGAGACGGATCTGGTCGGCGCCGAACACGTGGCGAACAAACTGCGCAAGTCTCTGACAGCCTACGGCAGCCAGTTGAGCCCTTCGTTGCCCAGCCTCACCTTGTCGATCGGAGTCGGTCAGATCGGCGACGACGACGACGCAATCGAGGATGTCCTCTCGCGGGCCGACAAGGCCCAGTACCTGGCCAAGTCCTCCGGCAAGGCCCTGACCCGCACCCAGCACGACCTGCGCGCCCCAACCCCGATCGAGCAGGCTTAGGCCCGCGACTTCCCCAAACCCGTTATGGTATCCTCGGCCTTCGTTTTGGAGGTGGAGTGAAAGTCTTGCTTGCAGTGCTGGCTCACCCAGACGACGAGACCTTTGGGATGGGAGGAACTTTGGCTCTCTACGCCCAGCGCGGTGCCAAGGTCCATCTGGTGTGCGCGACCCGGGGCGAGGCCGGAACGGTTTCTCCGGAGCACCTGCAGGGTTACCAGAACATCGCTCAGCTGCGGGAGGCCGAGCTGCGCTGCGCCGCCTCCCACTTAGGACTTGCTGAGGTTCACTTCCTTGGCTACCGCGATTCAGGAATGGCCGGCAGCCCGGAGAACCAGCACCCGGAAGCTCTGGCAGCGGCGGACCTTCAGGAGGTGAGTGGGCGAATCACGGAGCACATCCGGCGGATCAAGCCGCAGGTGGTCATCACGTTTGATCCGGCCGGCGGGTACGGCCACCCCG
>CAYHSI010000065.1:0-9482 GCA_964359225.1 uncultured Anaerolineaceae bacterium | reverse complement strand
CACTCGCCTGCTCGTCGCCTGGCTTGAGTGGTTCGCCGCGGCGGCAACGGCCTTGGCCACCGGTTGGGTGTTGCTCCTTCCGCAGCCGCACCCGCGCTGGGACTCCTGGCTGTTGGCGGTCAGCACCGTGCTCGTGGTCGGGCTCAGCGTGTCAGTCGGCATTGAGCGGCTGGCGGGGGCCTCCTGGCCGGTCGGACTGTGGAGCGGAGTTGGCCTGCTCGGCACCGGCATATTGCGGTCCGCCGAAGCACTCGTCTACCCGGTGGTCTGTCTCCTACTCATTCGAAAGTTGGTCCAAGGGGGCGTTGAGCAGGCGGTGCTTGACGCCGGTGGGACCGATCGAATGAGTTCTGCGCTGGCGCGAGCCTTGCCGGTTCTCGATCGGGCGATGGACAAGGAGCTGCTCGCCCACAGTGGATTGCGGCTCATCAGTCACCGGATCGGTGGCTTTGCTGAGAGTGCGGCAGGCTCCGAGCCCCCCGAGCAAGTGGAAACCCTCAAGGCGGAGCTGCGGCTCGCCCTGGAGGAGCTGGCGGAGGTCAAGAGCCAGACCGAGCGTCAGAAACCTATTCCGGTGGGTTCATTGACTGCGCCGATCGAGGGGCGGGCAGACGTGATCAGCTCGGTGGAAACTGCAGTCGCTCAGGTCGCCGGTAGTCTCAAGGAGAGAGATCAATCGCTTCACCTGGACTTAGCTGGGAGCCTTCCCTCGGTGAACGGCGACCCGGACGAATTGCGTCAGATCCTGGTGACCCTGATCGAAAACGCGATTCAGGCCTCCCCGGCCGGAGCGGTGATTCCGGTATCTGCACTCGCCACCGATTCGGCCGACGGTGCTTGGGTGAGTCTCTCCGTCAGCGACTCCGGGGGCGGGATTCAACCCGAGGACCTGGGGCGGGTTTTCCACAGCCCTGAGCCGGGGCGCGGAACCGAGAGCGGGCTGGCTCGAGTGAAGCAGCTGGCGGAGGGAATGGGGGGAAGAGTCTGGGTCGGCAGCGAAGTCGGAGGGGGCAGCACGGTCACTGTGTTGATCCCGGCCCGATCGGAATGAGCCAGCGATGACTCGGGGCGGCCTTGTTTCGCTGCTGCTATTGTTGGCTGCGGCCTGCGTTCCGGCCCCCAAGGTCGACCCCGGCGCCCCGCGGCTGCAGAAACCGACGCCTCAGTCTGACGCTGCCGCGCCGCTGAGCACTCCGACGACGGAAAGCCGGGCCACTCCTCAGCCGATGCCGGACCTCGGGTGGCCGGCGCCCTTCACCTACGGCAATCCGCCCTCGCCTCCCACCCCGATCCCACCTCCGTCCCCGCAGGTGGGTTTCGAGCGGGAAGTCGTGAATATCCTGCTGCTCGGATCCGACCGACGGCCCCAGAGCAGCAGTTTCCGCACCGACGTCTTGATCATCGTATCGATCCACCCCGATAAGGGGGCGGTGGCGATGCTCTCGATTCCGAGGGACCTCTACGTTTACTTGCCCGGTTACAGCATGCAGCGGATCAACACCGCATTCTCGCTGGGTGAGACCATCGGATATCCGGGAGGCGGGCCGGGCCTCTTGGCCGATACCATCCGCTACAACCTTGGAATCCCGATCGATCACTTCGCCCGGGTCGAAATGGACGGGTTCAGCCGGATCGTGGACACACTGGGCGGGGTCGAAGTTAGTGTGACCTGTTCCTACCGGGACTGGCGCTTGAAAGAACCCTATCTGAACCCCAACCTCGCCCAGAACTGGCGACTGCATACCGTTCCGGCCGGAGTCATCCAGATGGACGGCGATCTGGCACTTTGGTACGCCCGCTCGCGCAGTTTGTCCTCCGACTTCGATCGCAGCCGGCGACAGCAGGAGGTCCTGCGCGCAATTTACCGGCAGGTCTTGAGGTTCGATTTGATTCCGCAACTCCCTGCTCTGTACTCGGAGCTGAGCGACACCCTGACCACCGACCTGGGGCTGGCCGACTTGCTCACGCTCGCGCCGTTATCAGCTCGGATTGGCAGTGCGGACATCCGGAGTCGTTTCATCGGGCGGGATGAAGTCACCAGCTGGCGAGTCCCAGTCAGCGGAGCGCAGGTGCTCGTGCCCAAACCCGAATCGCTGCAGGCTTTAGTGGCCGCAGCCTTCGACTTCGAGGCTCCCGACGAGCTGGTCCCTGAGGTTGCCCTCACGGTGGAGGTAATCAACTCCTCCGACGACCCGACCTGGGGCCTGCTGGCCGCCGAGCGGCTGAACTATGCCGGATTTGAGGCATTCGTCGCTCCGGCGGCTTCCGCACCCGCAAGCACGACCCAAGTAATCGATTTCGGCCTGGCGACCGCCGAGGCAAGCCAGGCGATCCTGCGGGCATTCGGCTTCGGGAGTGGACGCCTGAGAAGCTCCCCTGACCCGTCGTCACCCTTTGTTTATCGGTTGGTGATCGGAAACGATTACGACCCGTGCTTCGACCCCACCCGCGGCCAACTCGGGTCGTAGTTAGCCAGCCCTATTTGACTTTTCGCACCCTCGAGTCTAGTATCAATCCTTGGCTATGCGAAGCAGGCTCTGGTAGCGATGGCCGCAACCCGGGAACAGCTTCCGCTCTTCTCGCGATCCCGGCGAGAAAACCGTTCCAACCAGGGGCGCCCCCGCGGACCCGTGCGGCCGGATTCCAGCCTGAGCGCCGCGATCCAGGCCTGGGGGGAGGACTTGGAGGCGGTGGGCCGCTCGATCCACACCGTCAAGGCCTTTACCGCCGACCTGCGCCTGCTCGCCCGTTTCATGGGCGCCGGCCACTCCATCAATGCAATCGGCCAACACGACTTGCGCAACTTCCTGGAATGGATGCTCAATCGTCGGGGGGTGCCGTGCAGTCCCAAGACTTACTCTCGGCGGGTGACCTCGCTCAAGGCGTTCTTCCGCTGGCTCAAGCAGGCCGGCGTGCTGATCGAGGATCCGGCGGCAGCCGTCCCGCAGCAGTCAGTTCTCAGCCCGCTGCCAGAGGTTCTGACTCAGGATGAGGTCCTGGCCGTACTAAAGACGGCCGAGCAGCTGCGGCGGAAGGATCCGCCGGATGCGAGGCCCTACGCCCTGGTCGGTTTGCTCTTGAGTACGGGGGTAAAGAAAGGCGAGTGCCTGGGGGTTCACCTCAAACACATTGACCTCAAGGCTGTGGACGGCCCCATCCTGTGGATCCGCTACGGGGACGTCCGCAAACGCTACCGGGAGCGCAAGCTGCCGCTCGAGTCGGCTTGGATTCCGGCCTACCGAGAATACTTGGGACAGTATGGCCCGACCGAGCGCCTTTTCCCCTACTCTCCACGTCGGTTGGAGTATCTGCTGGAGGAGATCGGAGCCGCGGCCGGATTGAAGAAGAAACATCTATCCTTCAACATGTGCCGCTGGACGGCCGCCCTCACCGATTACAAGGCCGGGATCGACAAAGACAATCTGCGACAGAAACTCGGCGTTTCCAAGATACAGTGGCGCGAGGTCGGTCTCAAGCTCGACCGGCTGGCCGCCTGAACCCTACATCTTCTTTACGACGATATCTCCGATGACATTAGCGGCCGCATCGCCCCGATCTGCCGCGTTGGATAGGTGGCGATAAACCTCTCGCAGCTTGAGCATCTCGACAATGTGATCGACGTCGCGGGGCATGTGGAACAGATCTGAGATCGCCTCCCGATAGACCGTCTCCATCCGGTTCTCAAGCGCCTTGGCCCGCACGGCGTGGTCGTTCGCCACGCTCGGATGGTCTTCCAGTTGCATCACGCCCATGTGGATCTCCCGGGCCGCTTCGCTGAGCAGCGAGACCATCCGCTCGAGGAACGGGGTCGGCTTGATTTCGAACATCGCCATCTCTTCGAGGGTTGAATTGGCATAGTCCAACACATCGTCGATCGTCAAGGACAGGGTGAAGATGTCCTCCCGGTCGATCGGGGTGATGAAGGTACGATTCAGCTCGTCGATCAGGATCCGGCGCACCTCATCGGCTTGTTTCTCGAATTCGGTGAGCTGGCGAGCCAGCGATTCGTCCTGGTTCTTCACGTATTGGAGCAAGAGCTGCAGGCCTTCCGACGTGTGTTCGGCCTGCTTAGTCAACAACTCGATGAAGCGATTAGGTTTCTTCCGTCTCGAGAACAATCCCATGCTTGGGCAGCCTCCGGCCCGCTCGGCCGTGTTCAATTCGATCCCGGAACGGGGGCTATTATAGCGGTTGGGGCGGAGCCGAACGGCTTGACACCCTGCCGACTTGCTCGGAGAATTCCGGAGTGAGCAGCGAGCATCGGTCCGGTTACGTCGCAGTGGCGGGGCGACCCAACGTGGGGAAATCGACCCTGGTGAACCGGTATCTGGGTGAGAGCATACTGCCGGTTTCACCCCGGCCGCAAACCACCCATCGGCGCCAGCTTGGAATCCTCACCCTGCCGGCCGCTCAGGTGGTGTTCGTCGATGCGCCTGGAATGCACTCACCCCGCCATCGGTTGGGAGCGGTCTTGGACGAGCTCGCTCATGAGGCGCTCCGAGATGCAGACCTGGTGTTGTGCCTATTCGATTTGAGCCGCGGGCCTACCCCTGACGACCGGCGGGTAGCGGAGGCGGTGACCTCCAGCCAGAAACCGCACTTGGCCGCGTTCAACAAGATCGACTTGACCCTGCCGGCGGTCCTCCAGGCGAATTGGGAGGCCTACGAGGAGCTGCTGCCAGCCGCTCCAGTCTACGGCGTCTCGGCTACCCGGGGAGATAATCTCGATCAACTCCTGGAGGGAATCGTCGAACGGCTGCCCGTTGGCCCGGCCTACTTTCCGGATGCCGAGCTCACCGACAGCCACGAACGTGAGCTGGCGGCCGACCTGATCCGGGCGGCTGCATTGCAAGCTTTGCGGCAGGAAGTGCCCCATAGCATCGCAGTCCTGATCGATGAATTCCGGGAGCGGAATGGGCGTGGGGCTTGGATTGCTGCCACGCTGTTCGTGGAACGGGAATCGCAGAAGGGGATCGTGATCGGGAAGGGTGGACACATGCTGCGGGAGATCGGAACCCAGGCGCGGAAGGACATCGAACGAATGTCTGGACGAAGCATCTATTTACAGCTGCGGGTCAAAGTACTGCCAAAGTGGCGGAACGACGAACAGGCGCTTCGCCGGCTGGGCTATCTTTCGCGCTCTCCCGGCCGCAGGTCGTGAGTTTGGCCGCCCGCAAACGCACCCATACCAGCAAGTTCGGCTCCGGTGGCCGCTCGAGCCACGATGCTTCCACGTTCTATTCCGGCCGGCTGTACTCGGATCGGCGGCCGACGCCGCCCACCGAGGCGACCGAGCGGAGCCTGCCTCCAGAACTGCTCGACCGGCTGTACCTGAAGACCTCGGAGCAGATGCCGGAGCTCCCGGACAGCAGCATTCACCTGATGGTGACCTCCCCGCCGTACAACGCCAGCAAGGAATACGATAAGGATCTGTCGCTCGAGGAATATCGGGGCTTCCTGAAGCGGGTGTTTTCGGAGACCTACCGGGTGCTGGTCACCGGAGGGCGGGCCTGCGTGAACCTGGCCAACCTCGGCCGCAAGCCCTACATCCCGCTCCATGCCTACCTAATTCAGGACATGTTGGAGCTCGGATTCCAGATGCGGGGCGAGATTATTTGGGACAAGGCCGCCAGCGCGGCAGCCTCCACTGCCTGGGGATCGTGGCGGGCAGCGACCAACCCGGTCCTGCGCGACGTTCATGAGTACATTCTGATCTTCTCAAAGGAGGCGTTCGCCAGAAAGGCGGACGGCCGGGAGAGTACGATCGAGCGGGATGAGTTCTTGGAATGGACCAAGAGCGTCTGGCGAATCCCCGCCGCCTCTGCTCGGCTGGTGGGCCATCCGGCGCCCTTTCCGCTGGAGCTTCCGGAGCGGCTGATCAAGCTATACAGCTATCGGGGGGACGTGGTGTTGGATCCGTTCGTCGGCTCGGGGACCACCTGTGTGGCGGCGCTGCAAAACCGACGGTCCTACGTGGGCTATGAGACCGAGCCGGCTTACGTCCAGCTCGCTGAGCAGCGAATTCAGGCGGCCCGGGCCGAACTTGGAACCTGAGCCCAAATCGCGGACCGAAGGGCCAGCGGTCGATTTCTCAGGCGAGTTCGACCCGCCCGAGCAGCTCGCGGGCGCGCTGAATATCTCTCCCGATCTGATCGATGAGCGCGTCGGGGCCTGAAAATCGATGTTCATCTCTTAGGCGGTCGACGAAGACCAGCTTCAGCTCTCTCTCGTATAAATCCCCTTCGAAATCGAGCAAGTGGGCCTCCACCACCGGCACGCTTACGGTTTCGCCGAAGGTTGGCCGCACGCCGATGTTTACTACGGCTGGCTTTCGCTCCCCATCCAAGTCCACCAGGCAGGCATAGACTCCGATTCCCGGAACGGCGCGTTCCTCCCAAACCTCGAGGTTGGCCGTCGGTATCCCTAGTTGCTTGCCGCGTCCAACTCCGCGCTTCACCCTGCCCGGCAGTTCGAAGAGTCGACCGAGGTAGATAGCGACCCTCGCCACATCGCCGGAACGCAGCGCTTCCCGCACCCGAGTCGAGCTCACCACCTCTCCCTCCAGCATGAAAGGGGGCACGAGCTGAAGCTGGAAGTCCCTTTCCGCGCTGACTCGAGAAAGGTAGTGCCGGTCGCCCCGCCGTTGGTGGCCCAGGGCAAAGTCCTCCCCGGCCCACAGGTCTTGAAAGCCCAATTGAGCGGTCAACCGGTCGAGGAAATCGGGAGCTTCAACCCGAGACAACTCCAGGTCAAAGGTCTGGGTGATGACGAGATCGATCCCCAGCTTTCCCAGCAGATCGGCCTTCTCTTCCGGGGAGGTGATGTAGTAGGCCGGCTTGCGCCCTCGCAGCACCACCGAGGGATGCGGATAGAAGGTCAGCGCGACCGTCGGAACCCCGCGGCCGCGGGCGGCCGCCAGCATCCGGCCCAGCAGATCCTGATGGCCGCGGTGCACGCCATCGAAGGATCCGATGGTCAGCGCGGAGGCGGCGAGACGGACCTCAGCAAGATCCCGCACGTGATGCATTCAGGCCAGGAAGACCTTGCGAGGGTGCCACTGCTGGCTCCCATCGATGGCCTCCAGGATGGCGGCAAGCTCCCCATTCGGGGCCAGGGCCCGGGCCAGACCGTGAGGAACGGTTTGGGTTGGAACCCCCAGCCCATTCCGGACCAACTCCAGCTCCTCGGGCGCCAAGTGGACGATCGGAAGATCGGGAAGCGCATCGGCTGCCGGGCGAAGGTATGCCGGCCAGGAACCGTCCGCCATCGCGCGCTGCAGCTTAGGCAGCCCCACCGCCTCATTCAAGGTGTAGGGGCCCGCCTTGACTCTACGCAGCTGCGAAAGGTGCGCGCCACACGAGAGCAGTTCCCCCAGATCGTGCGCCAACGACCGGATGTAGGTGCCGGCCGAGCACTCGACCCACAGTGTGAGATGTGGGGGCTGATACTCGAGCGGCTCCAGCTTGAAGATGGTCACCGTGCGGGGCTCCAGCTCCACCGGCTTTCCCTCTCGAGCCAGCTGGTAGGCCTTCTTGCCCATCACTTTCACCGCGCTATACGGAGGTGGGACCTGCTGGATATCTCCGCGAAATCCCGGCAGCGCACTGAGGATCTCCTCGAGGGCAGGCGACTTGCCGGTGTCTTTGATCGCCGCGCCCTCTCCGTCGTAAGTCTCGGTCGATTTGCCAAATTGGATCTGGGCCTCGTAGCCCTTTGTCGAACGAGAGAGATACTCGCTGAGCCGGGTCGCCGGGCCGAGGCAGAGCACGAGAACTCCGGAGGCCCGCGGATCGAGGGTGCCGGCGTGCCCCACTTTTGACACCCCCGTCCCCCGGCGCACCGCGTCCACCACAAAGTGCGAGGTCGGTCCGACCGGCTTGTCCACGACGATCACCCCGAATGCGGTCATGAGGTCGTTTGCTCGATCGGCCGGATTGCGGCCCCGGTGGCCGCCAGCACCTGGTCCATTACAGGCTGCAATCCACCCTTGATGATGGCGCCGGCGGCCAGGGTGTGGCCGCCTCCCCCGAATTGGGCGGCCAGCCGGGCGACATCGACTCCCGGACGGCCGCGCCAGCTCACTTTGACCTGGTTCTCCGACTGTTCAACGAAAACAACGGCCACCCGTGCTTCCTGGATGGCGGTGAGGAGTTCGATAAGATCTGCGTCATCCGGGCCGGGATATCCCACCGACTTCCGGTCGGCCAGGCTCAAACTGGCCCAGACCAGCTCGCCCTGGCGCTCCAATTTTGAAAGGCCCTGGCCCCAATAGCGGACCGCCAGATAGCTCCGCTCAACCAAACCCTTGCGATAGGCGCGCTCGAGATCCGCTCCGGCGTCGATCAGGTCGGCCGCCAGGCGCAGGGTGTCCGCCGTCACGTTGGGAGTACGAAAGCCAATCGTATCGGTGAGCAGCCCGGTGAGCAAGTTGGCGGCGACTGCAGGCGTGATCGGCAGTCCGAGCTCGGGTGCCAGGTGATAAATCAGGGAGGTCGTGGCCGCGGCCTGAGGGTCAACCAGGTTAACCGCCGCGTAGCGGGTGTTGCTGGGGTGATGATCGAAATTGATATCGACCTTACGAACCTCTGGGAATCCGATGCGGTCCAGATCGGCGGCATCGACCGTCACCACCAGAATCTCGCCCTCGGGCATCCGGCGCTCGACCTCGTCCGCCCCGGGCAAGAATGCGAAGCGGCCGGGCAAGCCGCCCGCTAGGACGGCGTGGGCCTGCTTCCCCCGTTCGCGCAGGCTGAGGCAGAGCCCCAGCATCGAACCCACCGCATCGCCGTCGGGTCGTTCGTGGGCCACGACCGCGATTCGGGCCGCACCGTCGAGCAGCTGTTTGGCCTGAACGACCTCACTCCTCATCCGGTGTCTCCGACTTCAATCGAGCGAGGAGCTCGTCCACTCGGGCGCCGCGATCCAGTGAATCGTCCCAGCGAAACTTGAGCTGGGGGAACGCCCGCATCGAGATCCGGGCCGCGAGCTCGTGCCGCAAAAAGCCCCGCGCCCGCACGAGTGCCGGCATCAGCACCTGCTCGGGCGCTTGGGCCGTGACATAGACCGTGGCGAATGCCAACTCGCGATCGACTTCCACCCCGGTCACGGTCAGCCCGGTCAGTCGAGGATCCGCCACTTCACGTTGAAGCAGGATCGCCAGCTCCCGGGCAATCCGGTCGGCGACCCTGCGGGCACGCATCTCGCTTGGCACGTTCGGATACCTACTCGACGGCGACCATCTCCTCGGTGAAGGCGACCAGGGTGTCGCCTTGCTCGAAGGCGTCGAATCCCTTTAGTCCAACCCCGCATTCAAACCCCTCTCGAACATCACGCACGTCGTCCTTCTCATGCTTGAGTGAGGAGACTGTGCCTTCGTGCAGGACCTCTTCACCCCGAACCACCCGGATCTTGGCGTTGCGGCGCAGCTCCCCCGAGGTCACTCGGGAGCCGGCAATATTGCCGATCTTCGGAATGCGAAACAC
>CAYHSI010000064.1:0-9625 GCA_964359225.1 uncultured Anaerolineaceae bacterium | reverse complement strand
TGGGTTCCTCCGTCTCGGGCTCCTCGGTCGGGGTCCGGGTGGGAGTCCGAGTAGGAACCCGAGTCGGAGTTGAAGTGGCGGTCGGCGTCGCCGTGGGAGTCGGGGTCGGCGTGGCGGTCGGAGTGGCGGTAAATGGCGGCGCACCGTCGAAATCTCGCCAGGTGGCGGTGGGGACCGGCCGCAGCAGCTCCCCCTCCAGGTCTCCCGGCGCCCCGGGCGCCAGCTCCCGCAAGATAGTCAAGCGCAGCGAAACGAACTTCCCAATCAGATTGTCGGATCGGTAGTTTGGACTCAGGCCGGAGAGCAAGGAGCGAGGCAGGACAATTTGAGCCTGTGCGGTCGGCGAGGCGAAGAGCGGTATCAGCAGCCACAGGATCGTAGCTACTGCGAAGACGATGAGTCCGGTGACCAGCCAGTTGGAAGATGACTTCGCCTGCACTTCCGGCCCTTTGCGGTTCGTCTCGCCCGGGAATTGGCCCCAAATCCTAACCGAAAAGGGTCCACCCTACAATCGGCTTGCGCAGTTCTCCGGTACTAGCAACCATCAGATTGAATGCAATTAGACTACCTTGGGACTCCCCATGAGATTGCGCATCCCAGTAGTCTTCCTGCTCTGGTCATTTGCCATGCTCCGCCCGGCTGGAGTTGCTCTGTCGGCCCCGGAGTGGGCGCCCGTGGCGGATGGCATCGAATACCAACAATTCACACTTCCCGGTCCCAACCAAGCCTACGTCGCTCGGATGGACCGAACCCGAGAAGACCGCATCGTTGACAGCCTCTTGGCACAGGGCAATCTTTACGAGGGCACCGAGGCGGTAAGCGGGATGGCCCGGCGCTACGATGGCTCGGTTGTTCCCTGGGCGGGATCGTGGAACACGTTGGGCAGAGTAGCGGTCGCGATCAATGGGATCTTCTATGACCCGGAGACCGGGATTCCAGAGACTGGGATGATTCAGTCGGGTTGGTACATCAAGCGCTTTGATGACCTCGGAGGCGGCAGCGGCTTCGCCTGGAAATCTGATGGCTCGGCCTTTGTAGGTGGCTGCGCCTACCATGAACCCGAACGGCAGTTCGTCAGGTTCTTGAATCGCGATCGGACCATGGAAATCGCAGGGATCAACGTCGAACAGTCCCACGATGGGCTGGTAGTCTACACACCCCAATTCGATGCAAATACCCACACTTCAGACGGCGGAGTTGAGGTCCTGGTCGAAATGCTACGACCGGCAGGCATCTCCCCCGCCCCCCAAATGGCGCTCGGCACCATTCGAGGCATCCGAGATGGCTGGGGGTCGACTCCGATTCCTTTTGATCACCTCGTGCTTTCGGCACGTGGGGAGGCTGGCCGGCGACTGCTCGAGAATTCCGGAATCGGCGATCAGGTAGGTATCTCGCAGCAGATCACCCACCTCGAGACCGACTGCCAGACCGCGGCAGAATGGGACTGGAGCCAAACCTTCGCCAGCATCGGCGGGAGTTTCAACTTCCTCAAGGAATCGGAAATCCAGAGCTTTGATGACAATCTGGGAGCCGTGCAGCGGAATCCACGCACGGTGGTGTGTTTCAACAATGAATTCATCTACTTCGTCGTCGTGGACGGAAGGCAACCCGGGTATAGCATCGGGATGACGACCGATGAGCTGGGCCGCTTCTGCCTGGAAACCCTGGATGCTGAGTGGGGAATCAATCAGGACGGTGGGGGTTCCTCAACCATGTGGGTCAACGGCAAAGTTGTGAATCGGCCCTCGGATGGTCAGGAACGGCTGGTAGCGAACGGGCTGGCGATGGTTGCACTGGAGCCGCTGGACCGCTCCACCGTATTCCATCCCGGCGATCCGGTCTTGACGATGGCCCCGGCCGCAGTTCGCCTCGGACCAGGCGATCACTATGCCGTGGTTGCGACCGTCCCTCAGGACGCGAGCGGTGTGGTCCTGCCGCACCTCAATGGCTTGAACGGGGTCTTTGCCAAAGGCGTGTACTGGTGGCGGGTGAAATTTGAGGGCGCCCAGGGCTGGGTATCCCAAGACGATATCTTCGATGGCGCCGGTTGGGCAGGCAGCCTGAAAACCGTCCACGACAAACTACTTCGCATCTGGGACGACGGCTAGCCGCCGATTCCCGCCCGCCCGCGGTCCGGCGGGCCAAGCCCTCAATCGAAGACAAGTACAATTCGACTCGGCCCACGCCTCATGCCGATTCCGTCGCCCTTCCATCCCATTACCTCAACCCTGTGTCAGAGCAACGAGTGGCGGGAGTGGTCCGGTTACCTCGCCGCGGTGACCTACGATCACACCCACGAACGGGAGTACTTTGCCATCCGCAACAGCGCCGCGCTGATCGACGTGTCGCCGCTCTTCAAGTATGACCTGCGTGGGCCCCAAGCCGAAGAATTGGTCGGTCGGATCGTACCTCGCGACGTTTCCAAGTGCCGCCTCGGCCAAATCCTTTACACCCCCTGGTGCGACGACGACGGAAAGGTGATCGACGACGGGACAGTTTGGAAACTCGCCCCGGACTACTTCCGGATTACGGCCGCCGACCCAAGCCTGCGTTGGTTCCAGGACTGCGGGTCCGGGCTGGAGGTTGAGGTGGAGGATGTTTCGGATCGAGTGGCCGCCGTCGCAATACAGGGTCCGAGCTCGCGGGAGATCCTGCGGCGCGCTGCTGGTGCCGAAGATCTCGATACGCTCGGCTTCTACCACCTGACCCATGGTGAGATCGGCAGCGCGCCGGTGACCATCACCCGCACCGGGTACACCGGCGACCTGGGATATGAAATCTGGCTCGATCCATCCGAGGCCGTCTCCGTGTGGCGGCGGCTGATGGCTGCCGGCGAGGGCTATGGTCTCCTGCCGGCCGGTCTTGCCGCGCTGGACCTAGCCCGGTTGGAAGCCGGACTTCTCTTGATCGAGGTCGACTACATTTCCAGCCTCAAGGCGCTGACCGAGGGCCGGAAATCCTCCCCCTTCGAGCTGGGCCTGGGCTGGGCAGTGGCATTGAAAGCGGGAAAGTTCGTCGGTCGCCAAGCGTTGCTCCAGGAGACGCAAAATGGCTCGACCTGGGCCATGGTGGGATTGGCAGTGGACTGGTCTGAACTCGATCGGCTCTTCGGACGGCACGACTTGCCCCCGCAGGTTGCCGGTCGTGCTTCCCGGCTCGCGGCGCCGGTCTACCGGCGGGGAAAGCAGATCGGTCAGGCGACCAGCATGGGGTTCTCTCCGCTGCTGAAGAGATTTATCGCCCTGGCCAGCCTCGAGCGCGAACAGGCCGGGTTGGGATCCCTCGTCGAGCTCGAGATGACCGTCGACTATCAGCGAGAGCGGGTTCCGGCTCGGATTGTGCCCAAGCCATTCTATGATCCACCCCACAAGCGGGAGGGGACTAGGCCCAGACCCGCGGCCAACTCGACCCGATGAGCAAAGAGCATGACGTGATTGTGGTGGGGGCCGGGCACAACGGCCTGGTCGCCGCGGCCTACCTCGCCCGAGCCGGACTAAATGTGGTGGTGCTGGAACGGCGGCCGCTGGTGGGTGGCTCGACCGTGACCGAGGAAGTCTTCCCGGGATTCCGGTATTCAGTGTTTTCTTATGTGGTCAGCATTCTGCGACCCGAGATCATCCAGGATCTCGACCTGCCCCGGCACGGCCTCACATTGCTCCCCCTCGCCAGTACGCTGACCCCGTTGCCCAATGGAGATCGCCTTTTCCGCGATGACGACCATTATCGGACCCGCCGGGAAATCGCAAGACATTCACGGCGCGACGCCGAAGCCTATGAGGAATACGGCAGGGCCATGTATTTCATGGCGAAGGCAGTCAAGCCGATTCTGGGCCTGGCGCCCCCCGATCCGACGTCGCTGAACCCCGCAGAGCTGGTTCGCTTGGCGCGGCTGGCCCGCGATCTGCTCGGAATTGGCAGCCAAAATCTCCACACGTTCATCAAGCTGATGACCATGAGCGCGGCCGACTTCCTGGACGAGTGGTTTGAGAACGAGCCCCTCAAGGCCACTATGTCCGCCAGCGGGATCATTGGGACTTTCCTCGGTCCCCGCTCTCCGGGCACCGCCTACGTTTTGCTCCACCACTATATGGGGGAGATTGACGGCGTTTTTCGAGCCTGGGGCTTTGCTAAAGGCGGGACGGGGAGCGTCTCAGGGGCCATCGCCAGGGCCGCCGAAGCGTTCGGGGCCTCGGTCGAGACCGGCGCTCCGGTCTCAGAGGTTGTGGTCAAAGCTGGAAAGGCCGTCGGGGTCGTGCTGGAGAACGGAACCGAGCACCGGGCGCGAGTGGTCATCTCGAGCCTCGATCCGCGAAAGACATTCACGGAGCTGATCCGGCCAGACCTGTTGCCAGACTCGTTCGTCGCCGACCTGCGGCGCTTCCAATTCAACGGTTCCTCTGGCAAGCTGAATCTGGCCCTCGACGCGGCGCCTGAATTCGCCTGCTGGCCGGGGGCGGGCCCGCATCTGCGCGGGGCCATCTCGATCAGCCCGAGCATCGACTATCTCGAACGCGCCTACGACGAAGCGAAGTACGGTGGTTTCTCGAGCAAGCCTTATATCGATATCGTGATCCCCTCCATGATCGATCCCGGGATGGCACCCCCCGGAAAGCACGTCATGTCCTGCTTCGTCCAGTACGCCTCCTACCACTTGTCCAACGGCAGCTGGCCCGAACGACGGGAGGCCTTCGGCGACGCCGTGATCGATACGCTGTCCGAGTACATCCCGAACCTCAAGAACATCTTGCTGCATCGGCAGGTATTGACCCCCCTGGATATCGAACAGATGACCGGGCTCAGCGAAGGCAACATCTTCCAGGGTGAGCTCAGTCTCTCGCAGCTTTTCTTTCTCCGCCCTGCTCCAGGCTACGCGCGATATCGCACTCCGATCCGCCAGTACTACCAGTGTGGATCGGGCACCCATCCAGGTGGCGGTATAACCGGCGCCCCGGGTAGGCTTGCCGCCCTCCAGGTCCTGAAGGACTGGGGTCGATTGCGCATATAATATTCGCCGTCCGTCCATGCCCACTCTCCGCCGCTGGTTCTCAATGGGTGCGTTGCTCTCGTTGGCGGTATTGCCGCTGCAGGCGATCCAGTCGGGTCCTTCAAGCGTCCAAATCCACGAAACCCTCGAGCCCCAGCAGACCACCACGACCTCCGGCAACCTGGGGCTTTCACTGCAGACCACCTTCAGCCTGCTGGACGGCGAGGGGCAGGTTCTGCGAGCCGACATCGAAAGTGGGACCTTCGAACTCGAAGGCGACGCCTACCCGGCGACCGTCGAGGCGCTGGAAACCCCGTGGTCGCTGGTGCTCCTAATTGATGCGAGCAAAACGCTGGGCACCGGCACCGCTAGTGCGACTTGGAAGTCGGTCAGAAGCACGATCGGAGCTGCGCTGGCCGGCTTTCCTGAGAATTCGAACATCGCGATCCTGAAGTTTGACGACACCGCCCCAACGGTGCAGGAATTCACCCAAGCCAAGGACCGGCTGGCGGCCGCGGTTCAGGCGCTGAGCCCCAAACCTAGCGGGGGATCCTGTCTGAATGAGGGCGTATATCAAGCGGTCAACAAATTGGGCGGAGCGCCCGGACGGCGGGCGGTCATCGTGTTTACCGCCAGCACCGACAACTGCGGCACTCGCACCGCATCGGAGGTCATCAGTCTGGCAAATCAGAATCGAGTACAGCTCTATCCAGTCGGACTGCTCGGCTACGCCGTCACCGAGGCGGAACTGGAGGCCCTTGCGGGTCCGACCGGAGGCATTGCCGAATTCAAGGAGCAGAGCACGCTGACTTTCGGGCTTGCCAATGTAAACGCGCTCTTGAGCAACCAGTGGACCGCCAAAGCGACCGTCTACCCTTCGGCCGGGCAACAGTCCGCGATCTTGAAGGTGGGCTTGAAAGACGACATCACCCTGGTCTCGGCCCCGATCACCTTCGTTTCCAGCCAGGATTTTGTTCCGCCGTCCGAAATACATTTGAGGGGCAAGGTCCTCTCCGAGGGTGAGGGGATCCTGTTCAATCTGGACATCATCCAAGCCGAGAAGATCCGCCAGCTGAACGTCAGCATCATCAGCAAAGACACCGGTCAGGCGGTGCTATCCCAATCCCTGATTAGCTTCTCCGACGTCAATACAATTGCCACGGCCGGCCTCATTCCGGGCGGGGAATACACACTAATCGTAAGTGCCATCGACGCTTCCGGCCGACTGTTGTCGGAGACCAGCGGCGAGTTCACGTTCGAACCTCCCCCGGCGCGGTTGAACGTGGCCGAGGTTCAGACCCCGACCGCCGAGCAACCCGACTTCCTGGTGACCGTGACCACCCAGAACTTGGCGGGGGTTGTGAAGTTCAAGGGCTGGTTGGCCGACGCTCAGAGCAATGTACCGCTCGAGGACACCGAGCGGACCGTGCCGCTGGGCGAGCCGCTCCTGCTGCCCGCCGACGGACTTGCCTCCGGCACCTACTCGGTCGTCGTGCAGGCGCTTGATGTGGCTGACACCGTTCTGGCCGAGACCACGCCGGTCAAGGTCAGCTACACCCGCCCCAGTCCACTCGAGAGCTTGCGCACCTTCGTGAGCAGCTCACCCGCAGCGGTCGCCGGGCTGACCGGGCTATTCTGTTTGACCGTGGCAGGCGTCGGAGCAGTGATCTGGCTGCTCATCCCAAAGCGCGGCACCCGACCCGTTACGGTGGATCTCGTCATGCCCCAGAAGGCTCGCCGGCCGGCGCCAGGCGCCGAGCGCACTCCGAGCAACTTGGCGGCCGTCCAGCCTGCTCCTGCTCCCGATCGGCCGCCGGCCCATCGGGACCGGCCGACCCCGCAGCAAGGTCTCGAGCGGCCGCCCGCCGGGCCACCGCCAGTTGGGGTACCAAAGCCCAACGCAGCCCAAGCGATGCCGGCCGCCCGCCTTACCCTGGTCCACCCTCCGACCCCTCAGTTTTCAGCCGAGATTCGCCGCTCCCCGTTCATGATCGGGCGCCGCACCGGGAGCGACGCGGTCATCCCGCTGGACAGCTCGAGCGGTGTGTCAGGGCAGCATTTTAGGATCACGTTCGTCGACGGACAGTTCTTCATTCAAGACGAGAAGAGTACCTTCGGCACCACCTTGGACGGCAGCCCGCTAGTGCAGGGGAGACCGATGCCCTTGCGCGACGGATCCGTGATCGGGGTAGGGCCGCAGGTTCGGATCCGCTTCAACTTGACCTGACGGAGGGCTTAGTCATGACTGCTCCTCGAATTCGCGGTGATTACGATTTGCTGGCTCAGATCGCACAGGCCTTCGGCCAGCAGGCGTCGCAGACCAAGGCTTCTTTGCAGCGGATTCAGCGCGAGGTGAATAGCCTACAGGGCGGCGACTGGATTGGGACCGGGGCCACAGCCTTCTATCGGGAGATGAATGACCAGGTGCTGCCGAGCCTCAAGCGGCTTGGCGCTGCGCTGGAAACGGCCGACCGGACTCTGCGCAAGGTCAGTCAGATCATCAAGCAGGCCGAGGAAGAAACTGCCCGCCTGTTCCGCCTGGACGGGTCGGGGGCGCTGGGTGCTATGCTGGGAGGCGGCCTGGGCGGCGCGCTCGGAGGAGCCGCTGGTATGGTCGGCGAGCTTCTTGGTGGGCAGGGGGCTGCTTCGTTTCTAGCCCGCGATCCGGCGGGTCTGTTCAGCGGCGATTACATGCGCGGACTAATCGGCCTGCAGATCCCGGGCGCGGGGAGCGAGCTGGGCGATGCCATGAATGGGTTGATGGGGGCGACCGGCGCCGACGACGCCGAGGGGTACCTGGTGATCATCGCAGAGCTGCGCGGCCGGCCGCTGGATGACATCCGCTCAGAGTTTGATCGCTTTCAGGAGGTCCGCGGGCAGCGCGATGCCGCAGTCGCGGCCGGCAAGGATGCGGTTCCCGGCCTGTCAGGCGCCAACTCCAGCTTCAATGGTTCCAACACTCAAATGCGCTACGGTCAGATGGTTGGCGACGCCTTCGGCATTGACCCGGTTTTCGGCGCTATGTTGAATCCCACCGGAGGCCTGGTCGGGCCAGGCAATTTCACCCTCCACCCTGGTGGCGAGACGCCGATCGGCTACCACAGCGTGGTACATGATGCTGCCGGGTATTTGCATACGTACCACGAAGCCGGCCCAGGCTACAACTACCTGGGAGTCGAGCCCTTCCCCACCTCCTTTCCGGGGACCGGCCAGGTCTCGGGTATCGCCTACTGGACCGTTCAAATGGGGGGAATGGACCCGGCTCGGGCAATCGGAGAAGCGGCTGCAAGCACGGCAGTCAGCAGTTTTCGGGCCGCAGTGGACGCAGGTTCCTGGGTATTCGACAAAGCCGCCAGTATCTTCTAAGGACAATCAAGCATGAATGGAATAAAGTTGGAGGCGGAGGAACTCGCCTATTTGCTGGCGACTGTGGATGTGCCCGGCCTGGTCGGGGTAGACGACCCGGAACTGGTCCCCTCCACCGCCAGGTCCCGGGATACCACCTTCAGCAAGGGCCGCAAGCAGCTCGAGGCCCACGGGTGGGTTCAGGAGATCTCAGGCAAGCCCGGCGAGTATGATCTGAACGCAGGTCTCTTCCACACGGTGGCGGTCATGGCTGGCCCCGAGATGGTTGTCGCGACGTCGCATGGGGTGGCGGAGGAAGATCGGCAACTGGTGGTCCACTATCTGGTCCGTGAGCACATCGTCGAGCTCTGGGCGACTTCGGAGAAGAGCTATTTTCTGGCGCGCCTTCCCGACCGCACGGTGCTGAACGAGCGAATGGTCGAGCTATTGGGTCTCGCCGTCGGAGCCCAAGAAGGGAACTTCATGCTGCCGGAATCTACATTCAACAAGGCCAAGAACCTGGCCCAGAAAGAGCAGCTGGCCCAGGCCGAGAAGCTGCTGGCTACCGCCGGGGTCAACGGCCGGATGGGAAAATCGCTGCTGGCGGCCCTGGCGAGCCCGGTCCGAGGCCAGGTGGTGGTGACCCGCGCCAACGCGGGCGAGATCGAGGCCGGTCGGCGAGCCGAGCTCTTTGGCGAGAAAAAGGGGGCTTGGGCGGCCATTCGGCCGGAGGCCGATTCGAAAGAGCTTCAGCTCTCCCCCGTCGGGGCCGATGATCTAGCGGCGCTGGTGGGGGGTTGGCTGGAGGATCTGGGACGTTCGGCATGAGCAAGCTGCTGCGTACGGCGCGGTTGCTCCTATTGTTCCTGCTGGTTTGGGTGGCTACGGCTACGGCCACAGCTCAGACCGGCCTCACGTACTTCATCACTCAGGTGGACTCGAGCATCTTTCCCGAAGTCCACTTTACCCTGCGGGCGGTGGACCTGGGGAATAAGGCGGTCGAAGGATTGAACCCGTCCAACCTCGCGGTTTATGAGAACGGGGAGCAGGTCAGCGATCTGGAGATCACGCCTCAATCCGATGGCCCGATCACCTACCTGTTCGTAATCGATCAAGGCCGAAATTCGAACTATCAAAACTTCGGATTGAACAACGCCCGGCTTGCGATCACGACCCTCGTGAGCGGGGGCTACTTCGTAGATGGACGCGACACGGTTCAGGTGCTCGGCCGCCAGAACGTCAACAGCGACCAGACCGTTACTCTGCTGCCGCCCACTCAGACTGCCACCGACCTCA
>CAYHSI010000063.1:0-9627 GCA_964359225.1 uncultured Anaerolineaceae bacterium | reverse complement strand
TGGGACGGTCTCGAAAACCGTTGTAGCCCTTTGGGTTACCGTGGGTTCGAATCCCACCCTCTCCGCTGCTCCAACCTATCGACGGTCGACTCGATCAGTGCGACCGCTTCACCAAGGGTCTTGGCGTCGAAGGCGAACCGGGCCCCGGCTGCCGTGTAGAGCTCCGGCAGCGGAACGGTGTACCCCAACGCCAGTGCACTCCGATACCGTCGCACTGCGCCGGCCTGGTCCTCCAGGGCACTCTTCCAGATCTGGACCGCGGCGAGCTGAGCCAGTCCATATTCGACATAGTAGAACGGGACCTGGAAGAAATGCAGGACCCGCTGCCATCCGGTCCGCAGCTCCTCGGTCAGATCGCTCCAATCAATGAACGGCATAAGCCGGCCCACCAGTTCGGCGTAGGTCTGATCGCAATTGGCCGGGTCGCGGGCCGCCACCGGGTGCTCGTAGACCCAATGCTGAAACGCGTCGCCGACGGCCATGGAAGGCCAGAACCACAGGATCCTTTCCAGATGATCAATGCGAGCGCGGGCGGCTTGCTCATCGGTGTAGAAACCGCCATGATCGGTGGTCAGGAAAGGTGAGGCCAGCAGCTCCATCGCCATAGAAGCGACCTCGGCAAATTCCATCGGCACCTGCAGTTGAGGGTAGTAGGGCAGCGACGCCGATTCAAAGACATGAAAGGCATGGCCGGCCTCATGCAGCAGGGTTTCTACGTCTCCGGCAGTGCCGACCGCGTTCATGAAGATGAATGGCCGCCGGGCAGCCGCGAAGGGCTCGTTGTATCCCCCGGGGGCCTTTCCCTTGCGATTGTCCAAATCTAGCAGTTTTTCGGATTGCATCGAGTCGAAGTAGCGGCCCAGCACTGGATCGACCTGGTGAAAGATCGCGGAGCCCTTGTCAATGAGTTCCTGGACCGCGACGAACGGCCGCAGCGGTTCTCTCCCATTCTTGTCGGCGCTGGCGTCCCACGGCCGCAGCGAAGCAATGCCCAGGGCCCGTTTTCGCCGGTCCGCGAGGTTGACCGCGGCTGGCACGACCACGGTCGCGATCGCCTCATGAAATCGACGGCAGTCATCGGGAGTGTAGTCGAAGCGTAGCAGCTGCCGCCAGCGGTAAGAACGGTACTCCGCCAGGTCGGCGTTTCGGGCAAGCTCCATCCGCAGCTCGATGAATCTGAGCCAGAGGTCGTTGAGCGCCTCCCGGTCCTGGAGCTGACGGGCCCGCCCCAGCCTCCAGGCCCGCTCCCGTCGATCTCGGTCCGGTCCCTCCAGCTCGAGAAACAGGCGGGCGATCGTGATTTCCGCGCCCTCCCATTCGACGGTCTGGTCGCCGCGGATCCGGTCATACTCGGAGCCGAGCTTCTTTTCCTTTTCGAGCAGGGGCAGGTTGGCGTCCCGATATAGCTCGGCTTGCGCCCGCAGGTTGCGCAGCGGGATCGCGAATCCCTCCGGCTCCAGACCGCTCGCCAGCAGCTGCTCCTTAAGCTTCTGGTCCTGTTCCTCCGCTGGGGTGTAGATCTCTTCCAGGTACGTCAGATACCGTTGCTCGCGCTGCGGATCGGCCGTATCGAGGGTCTTGACCACATACAGGCGCGACTGGCCCTCTTCGATGAGCTCCTTCAGGCGCGACCAATCCGCCAGCCAGGCCTCAATGTTCGTCCCGGACAGATTACGGGACTGCAGTCCTCGATAGTGCGATTCGACGCGGCTCCAATCCCAATTCAGGAATTCGAGCGCGCTTCCGGGGAGCATCGATCAGCCGAACCCGGCCGGGACCTCCAGGCTCGTCAGGCGCTCGAGCGCCTCCTCCAAGACCTGGAAGCCTCCTCGCCAGAATTCCGCCGATCGCACGTTGATTCCGGCCCGATCCAGGATCCGGACCGGTGAATCAGATCCCCCGGCGGCCAGGATCTCCAAGTAGCGTGGTTTGAACGGTTCGCCTTCCGCCTTGTACTGCTGGTAGAGAGCGAATACCAGCAACTGGCCAAAGGAATAGGCGTAGACATAGAAGGGCGCGAAGAAGAAATGTCCGACCCGCAGCCACTCGTTGCGGAAATCTTCGCTCAGATCGACCGAGTCGGCAAACTGCTCCTTTAGACTATTGAAATAGACCTCGGTCACATCATCCACCGAGCCGCCGTCCTTCACCCGTTGATGAGCCTCGCGTTCGAACACTGCGAAATAGGCCTGGCGGGTAATACTGGCATAGGCGTGATCCATCTGCCGAAACAGCAAGTCCCGCTGCAGCTCGGGATCGGGGTCGGTCGCCAGCAACTGATCCACAACCAACATTTCAGCAAACGTTGAAGCGGTTTCGGCCAGCGGCAGGGAAGCCTCCTGAGTGAGCGCCGAGTGGTGTTCGGCGAGCATCGAGTGAATGGCGTGGCCGAGCTCGTGGGCCATGGTGGCTACATCATCCGGTTTGCCGGTGAAGGACTGCAGCACCCACGGAGTCAGGGCCGGCTCAACCGTCGCGCAGAACGCTCCGCCGCGCTTGCCTTTGCGCGGCTCGCCGTCGATATGATTTTCATCAAACACCCGGGCTGCCAGCTTGGCGATCTTGGGATCGAAACGGCTGAAGCTGTCCAGGACGATGTCGACCGATTCTTGGAACGCGTAGGTTCGATCGGTCTCGACGACCGGCGCGTAGAGGTCGTACCTGCCCAGCCGGTCCATTCCAATCCACTTGGCCTTGAGCTTGAAGAAGCGGTGGAAGATCGAGACATTCTCCCGGCAGACCCCCAGCAGGGTGTCTACCACCTCATCTGGAACGTTATTGGCCAGATTGCGCACCGCCAGCGGTGAGCTGAATCCGCGCAAATCGATTTGCTCGCTCCCCCAATCGCGGGCGATGCTTTGGTAGATCTGACCCAAGATTGGCGCATCCTGCTGGTAGACCCGGTGCAGTTCCTGGTAGGCTGCCTTGCGAAGCTCCGGCTTGGGGCTGCGGACATGGACGAACAACTCCTCTTCGGTCAACTGCTTGACTTCGCCGTCAATCTCGAGCGAGTAGCTGTAGCGGCTGGTGATGGTCTCGTAGAGCGCGACCAGCGCCTGGTGCCCGTTGACGTCTTTCAGATTGATGACCTTCTCTTCCGGCTCGGTCAGAGTGTAGGGCTTCTGCAGTCGCAGCACCTCTAACCAGTAGCGGTCCTCGCCCGCCGCGGCCATCAGCCGTGTGGCCGGCTCGTCGGGCAAGTCTTTCCACCAGAGTTTGAAGAACAGGGTCCGGTTCTCGAACTCGGCCGCCGTCTGGCGGCCCTGGGCGAAGAGGCTCTGGGACTTCTGGTTCTGGGTGTCTTCATAGAACAGGAGCTCGCCGTAGTTCACGATCCGCGAGATCTTGCGCACCGCCCGTTCATACTGCCTTAGGATCTGAACGAACTCGTCCTCTCCCAGCTCCGGCCCGAGCCTATCTCGACAGCGTTCGAATTCGCTGAGCATTCCATTAAGCTGATGGCTGGCCTGGTCGAGCTCAGGTCCCTCCGGGCTCGGAAACAGTTCCTTCAAGCTCCAGCGTTCGGGTTGCAATCTGACGTCAGCCATCTTCTCTCCTGGTCGGGTCAGGGTAGGTCGCAATCCAAAGGTTCAGTCGGAACAATTCGATCAGACATTAAAGCGGACATAGATTACTTCGCCATCCGCCACCGGGTAATCCTTGCCTTCTAATCTCAATTTGCCCGCGGCTCTGGCCTGAGCCAGCCCCCCGAGATCCACCAGTCGATCCCAGGCGATCACTTCCGCCCGGATAAACCCCCTGGCCATGTCGCTGTGGATCGTACCAGCCGCTTCAAGCGCGGTGGCCCCTCTGACCAGCGGCCAGGCCTTCACCTCCGGCTCGCTGACGGTGAAGAAGATCACCCGACCCAGCAGCTCCAGGCAGGCCTGCAGCAGGCGCGACAACCCGGAATCCTGGATCCCGAACTCGGCCCGGAAGTCCCGCGCCTCAGCTTCAGGAAGCTGGGCCAGCTCCAGTTCGAGCTTTCCATAAACCGCAACCCAGTGTAATTCTGTGCTGAGCGGGCCGACGGTCCTACCCTCCTCGAGATTCTGCACCGGCAGCAGGGGTTTCAAGGTCAACAGGTTGTGCGCCAGCAGCAACCCACGCTCCGCCGCACTCAGTTCCAGATCCCTCAGCGGCCGACTAGCCCTCAGCGTTTCCGCCAGCCGCTCAAACAGCAGGATTTCCCGATCCAGCTCGGCCCGCGGCCGGGCGCCCTTTTGGCGCTCCTCCGGCAACCGTTCGAGCCGCGCCTCGGTCCGCAGTAGATCGGTGAGCAAGAGCTCCTCTTCGATTCGCGACAGGTCCCGGGTAGGGTCGACCGACTGGGTTACGAGTGGACTCTCGAAGGCCCGCAGCACTACCAGCAGTCCGTCCCAGTGGGCGAGCTCATTTGCCCATAGGGCAGAGATCGTACCGTCCTCGCCCATCCCGGAGATGTCGCCGAATGTGATTTGTGCGGGAGTCGTCTTGCGGGGCTGGGAGAGCGTGCTCAGGGCTGCCAGCCGATGGTCCGGCATCGCAGCCACCCCAGTATGAACCTCGGCCCGGCCGGCGACCGCGGTTGCCCCGATCGGGAGCAACGAGCCGGTTAGGAGTCTAAATAGAGTGGTCTTGCCCGAGCCCGGGAGACCGATAATCCCCAGACGCATCCGCTAGCTAGGCTCCTGCAGACGGGCCCTTCGGATGCCCTCAGGACAGGCCGCGGGAGGCGGATTCTTGACCGGTCGAGGGGCTTTGAATATACTGCTCGGAGGCCGAAGTGGCGGAACTGGCAGACGCGCGCGACTCAAAATCGCGTTCCTTCGGGAGTGTGGGTTCGACTCCCACCTTCGGCACCAAGCGAGTATAGCACAGGCGACCCTGACTCCATTCGAGCGCCTGCAGATGGGGCCGGGGTCTTTCGCGTATGTTAGCCACTCACCTACCTCGACTGTTCCTCGGCGCTCTGCTCGGCGGCTTTCTCGCGCTGATCTATGGCTGGTTGATCCGGCCCGTCGAGTACGTCGATACCACCCCCGACTCGCTGCGAATCGACTTTCGGACCGACTATGTTTTGATGGCGGCCGAATCATATTCGGCCGATCAGGATCTTGATCTCGCCCAGTTCCGGCTCGCCGCCCTGGGTCCTTTGGCGCCCGATGAATACGCCACCGACGCGATTGACTACGCCCTGGAGCAGTCTTTCAGCCGGGCCGACCTGGAGCACCTGAATCAATTGGCCATCGCGCTTCGGGCGCTGCCGCAGCCCGGTGAGATCCAAGCGCCGTGAGCCGGTCGGGTTGGTTCCCGTTCCTGATCGGGATTGGACTCGGATTGGCGGGGGGTCTGTACTATGCCTGGCTCATCAATCCGGTGGAGTACACCGACACGGCTCCCGACTCGCTGCGAGCCGATTTCAGGTCAGACTACCTGGCCTTGATTGCCTCTGCCTATGCCGCCACGGATGATCTGGTCCGCGCTCGGACCCGGCTCGCACTTTTTTCGGGGCTCGAGCCGAGTACCGAGCTGGCGGCGCTGGCGCAGCAGCGACTGGCGGGCGGGTTTGGCGAAGTGGAGGCTTCCGCCCTCGCCCAGCTGGCCGCCGACTTGGCAAACCAACCGCGGAGTCCGGCCTCCACCGCGACCCGCGGCCCATCTACAGCCTCGACCCCGGTCCCCACTCCCCTGCCCAGTTCTACCCCGCGGCCGACCCCGACGCCGGGGGCTCCGTTCTCTCTGGCGTCTCAGGAACAAGTCTGCAACCCACTATTGGCGGCCCCATTAATTCAGGTTGAGGTCTCCGATGCCGCCGAGGGTGGAGTGGCGGGGGTCGAGATCGTCGTCGTCTGGGACACAGGCCAGGACCACTTCTTTACCGGATTGAAGCCTGAGCTCGGGCAGGGCTATGCGGATTTCACCATGACCGAAGGCGTCAGCTACACGCTGCGGCTGGCCGACTCCGGGCAATTAGTGACCGATCTTTCCACCCATCCGTGCGAGCAGCCGGACGGCACTCCCTACCTCGGATCCTGGCTGATCCAATTTCACCAAACCCCCTGACCAACTAGGTCGCCCTCGGGCGGCAATAAATCAAGAGAGCCGGGTGTGGGCCGGCTCTCGGGTTGCTGCCAAATTGGCAACGCCGGCTCAGCCTTCGGAGAGCGACTCCTCGCCTGATAGTTCGCCTTGGGCTCGAGCCGGGGGGCCAAGCCCTAAGTCGACCTGCTCCTCCATCGTGATCTTCCCGCGCATGAACCCACCCTCTTCGGTAGAGAAACTGGTGGTCACCACGTCGCCCCATACCCGTCCGGTCCGGGTGATCTCTACCCGACCGGCGGTGATATCGCTCTTCACCGATCCGGCGACGATCACGGTGGCGGCCCGAATGTGGGTGCTGGTCACCCGACCTTGTTCGCCAATCACCACCAGCCCGCGCAGCGCGATCTCGCCGTCGAAGGCCCCGTCGATCCGGACTCCGCCGATTCCGCTCAGGCTGCCCTGCCAGGTGATCCCGGCCCCTAAGACCGAATCGACCCGTTCGGTGATTTCCCGCAGGTCCTCGGCCGCCCGCCGAAACATTCGCTAGCCTACCTTGTAGCCCAGCTTGCGGAGGAAATCTTTGCGGAACGCGACATCCTGCTCCGTCTCAATCCCCTTCGTCTTTGCCCCGTCGACCACTCCGAGCACCCCCCGCCCCTGCTCGGTCTCCGCCAGAATCACCTCGACCGGATTGGCGGTGGCACAGTAGATCCGGCAGACCTCGGGCACCAGCTTGACCGCATTCAAGACATTGATCGGGAAGGCGTTCCCAAGCAGGATCAGGAACACATGCCCCGCCGCCAGCGCCAGCGCATTCTTCTTTGCCAGCTCAACCAGCTCGGGCGAAGTTCCCGCTGCCCGGACTAACGCCGGGCCGGAAGCCTCGCAGAATGCCAGGCCGAACTCGATTCCGGGGACGGCCCCCACCAATGCCTCCTGCAAATCCTCCACCGTCTTAATGAAGTGAGACTGTCCCAAAATCAAATTGACGGTCTCCGGCTTCTCAATCTTTACAGTAAGCAGTTCCATCTTGGCGCCCTCGACGGAGAATACGGAGGCTCGGATCGCTCCGCTGTGCCCTCTTGCTGGTCGAATGCTCGATCTAGCTCAGCGAGGCGATGAAATCCTCGATGTCGATCGCGGCCAGGGTCGTGATCTGGATGGTGCCGCGGGAAGCCAGGTGGAGGGAGGCCTTACCGACCGTGGCGTTGGCCGGGGCTTCAATCACGTTGACGAAGTCGTACGGCCCCAGCGTGGCGTATTGCGCGATCACCTTGATGCCTTGTCGCTCGAGTTCGGAATTCACTTCGGTGATCCGCTTGGGCTTGCTTGCGATGGTCTTGGCGCCCGATTGAGTCAAATTGCTCAGCATGATGTAGGTCGGCACGGGCTCCTCCTTCAGGGAGCTAGGGTCAATTGGCCCTGGCTTCCATTGTAGCCCAGCCCGATGGCCGGGATCGAGGATGGGTTGGGAAAGGGGTTGTGTGGGACCCGTCAGGCGTGACGGCCAGTGCTCATTGGCCCGGGAGGAGCGGGTATCCCAGCATCTCGGCGAACTGGCGGGCGCTGGCCGGGCTGTGGCCGGCGAAGTGATTGTTGAAGTAGCCGTAGACATCGACTCCGTCATCCAGGAAACCCGCGACCCGCTGTGCCCAGCGCTGCAGCACTTCCGTCCGGTCGATCTGAATCCGGTCGAACACTTCGATATCGCTTCGACGCCCCAACCAGCGGATAACGGTGAAGTCGGCCGTGATCCAATCCAACTTCGGCATGTAGTACAGGTCTTGCAGTACCAGCGCCATGTTGTGCTGGGACAGCATCTCTCCCAAATCCGAGTTCAGCCACTGCCGGTTGCGCAGCTCTACGGCATAACGGGGGCCGGCGGGTAAACCTTCCAGGAAGGCTTCCAGGCGATCGAACTGATCCGGCCCGAAATCATAGGCAAACTGGAGAGTCAGCACGGCCAGCCTGTCGCCCAGGGACTGCATGGTGCCGACAAAGGCTTCCGCATCCCCGCGGGCATCCTGCAGTTGCTTTTCGTGGGTGATTAGTTTCGGGAACTTCGCAGCAAAGCGAAAACTCGGGGGCGTCCGGTCCCGCCACCCCTCCACCACACTAGCCCGCGGCGTGGCATAGAAGGTGGAGTCGATTTCCACGGTCGGGAAGTGCTTGGAATACTCCTCCAGGAAGGCCCGCTTCGGCGTCCCAGTCGGATAGAACGACCCGACCCAGCCGTCAAAAGCGAATCCCTGGGTCCCCAGCCGCAGCCGGCCTTTGTGGCTGCCGTTCTCAGACAAAAGGCACGACCTCCTCAGGCCAGCAGCTCAACCACCTTATCCAGAACCCGTTCTGCTACTTCGGCCTTCGCCAGCAGTGGGAGTGATTGCTCTTCCCCATTTCTGGCGATCAAAGTTACCCGATTGGTGTCGGCGGCGAACCCGGCGTCCGAGGCCCTGATGTCGTTGGCGACGATCAGGTCCAGGGCCTTCTCTTCCAGTTTGGCGCGGGCGTTGGCCAGCAGGTCAGCGCTCTCGGCCGCAAATCCGACCACCACCTGGGGTCGGTTCTTTCCCAGGCTTGCCAGGATATCTTCCGTCGGTTCGAGCCTCACCTGCGGCACGCCGGCTTTTCGCTTGATCTTGTTCCGTTCGGCTCGAGTCGGACGAAAGTCCGCAACCGCCGCGGCCATGAGCAGCACTGCGGCCTGAGGCAGGGCCGCCGCGACGGCTTCGGCCAGCTGCGCGGCGGTCTGGACATCGACTCGGGCCGCGCCGACCGGAGTTCCGAGCGAGGTAGGCCCGGCTATGAGAATCACCTCGGCCCCCCGGTCGATCGCCGCCTGGGCCAGGGCGAAACCTTGCTTACCGGAGGATCGGTTCGCCAGCACCCGGACCGGGTCCAACGGCTCCTGGGTCCCGCCGGCGGTGACCACAACCTTCCGACCCACGAGCGGACCCGTCCGGCCCAGAATCCGGCGAATGTGCCCGAGCAGCTGCTCGGGTTCCAGCATGCGTCCCGGACCGACCAGGCCGGAGGCCATCCGACCCTCGACCGGGCCCACCAGAATGACTCCCCGCTCGCGCAGGATGGCGAGATTGGCTTGGGTAGCCGGATGTTCGAACATCCCTGCGTCCATGGCCGGAGCCACTACGATCGGGCAGCCGGCAGCCAGGGCGGTAATGCTCAGCAAATTATCGGCCCGCCCCTGGGCCAGCCGGGCGATCGTGTCGGCCGTGGCGGGAGCGACCACCAGCAGCTGGGCCTGCTGCCCCAGCCCGACGTGCAGCACGTGCCCCTCCTGCGACCAGAGATCGGAATCGGTGTAAGCCCGCCGACCCGTGAGCGACTGGAAGGTCAACCCACTCACGAACTTCTGGGCGCTCTCGGTCAGCACGATATCCACCTCGGCCCCGGCCTGGGTTAGCCTGGAGGCGAGCTCGGCAGCCTTGTAAGCGGCAATCGAACCACAGACGCCCAGAAGGATCCGCCGCCCTTTCAGCAGCGGGACCTCGCTACTTGCGTCCGGCATCAGCTTGCCTCTGCCCGGACTGCTGCTCGTACATCAGCTGCCGGGAAACGGCCATTCGGCGGTAAACCAACACC
>CAYHSI010000062.1:6193-9656 GCA_964359225.1 uncultured Anaerolineaceae bacterium | reverse complement strand
CGAGCTGAGCTGCGCGCGCCACTCCGCTTGCTCCAAGCGCTCTTCGCGCTCAAGGCGCAAGCGAATATTCCGTTGGCGAATAGCATCCGCGGCCCTTTGTCGTGCTGCCTCCGCGGCTGCACCGGCGGCAGCTGCCGCCGCGGCGATTGCCGCCCGGATCGGAGCCGAGCGGGCCAGCAACGACTTCGTGAGGGATTGGATCCTCGAGCTGCGGGTCTCAGCGGAGGAAGTGCCGGAGGCTGAGCGGCGCATGGCCGCAACCTGCGCCTGCCGCGCCTGCCGGCGGGCGAGGGCGTAGGCGGTGGTCGCGCCGGCTGCGGCCAGGGCGGCTGCACCCCAGAGCACCCCGCTGCCCGGACCTGTCGTGGAGACGGTGGAAGGCTCGGCCGCGGTCAGCGTGTCTGCCGTTGAAGCCTCGTCCGTATCTGAGCTGGCGACAGAGCGCTGAGGACCGAGAGGCACGAGGCTGGATACGGGGCTCTCTGCGTCCGCATCAAGGATGGCAGAGCCTTCGCTGCCTGCGGCTAGATCGCCCTCCGGCAGCCGGGCCAGGAGGTCATCGAGCGATGGGGCGGCAATCGAGAGTTCGCCAGCTTCGAGATCGGAGCTGGAGGAGGTGATTGACCCGTCGGTCAACCCGGCCGATGCGCTGGGATCGGGGATCACGATCTCGCCGCTTGCTGAGCCAACATTCCCCAGGGCATCCGCCGCGGCCACCGTCACCGGATACTCGCCGATCGGGGCGATGATCTCTCCGAAGTGCCGGTCCCAGATGAAATCATCCGGCACGAGCGAGAGGTTGCCCCAGCTGTACTTGCGCACACCGTAGGATCCACCGTCGATGGTCAGGGTCACGGACGCGACGCCGGCACCCACATCATCCGCCGCAATCGCCAACGGCTCCCAGATGAACCAGCTATCTGGGATACCCACGCTCGGCCCCAGGCTGTCCACCTTGGCCGAGAGGGTCCCCATCTGGGAGGTGTCCCCGTAACTCGAATGGGCCCAGAAAGTGAAGTCATTCTCCCCCTGAACCAGCGGCACGTCGCACGCCGCACCGACGCAGGCGAAGTTCTCGCCATTGCGGGTGCCTTCGACCAGGTCAATGGTTTCCACGGCCAACGGCTCGGTTCCGACAAGATGCAGGGTGGGCGAGGTCGTGCACCACCCGTCTTTGAGAGCGCAGCCCTGCAGGTCGCCCGCGATCGTCGCCTCGGGTAGCAGGATCTCGACCTCCTGGTCCTTGAAGGCCGGATCGCAGCCGCACGTATCCGCCACCCAACCGCACCAGAATTGTTGCTGCCCGGTGCTCGGGTGTGAGCCTCCCTCGTCCGGGCACGGGTTGGAGGGTTCATGAAGGAAGCAAAGGCCGGGGCTCCCAGGCGGAGGGCTGAAGTTCTCGCAGAACCAGACGTCATTCTCTGGGTCGCGCACCGTCTCGAACCCGATCGCCACCCGATCCGGCCCGAAGTAGTGGGCCAGGGCCGGGGCGGCCGCCGCCAGCAGGCCGATCAATAGGCCCGCGGCAAAGAGCGATTGTCTGGTTAATTCAATGAAGGATCCGCGGCGGGAGGGGGAGCCTTGGAGGTGCCGGGATGCGCGACGGAAGGGTTGCAGCATTTTGCCCCCGTTGGGATTGACCCCCACCGCCGGACCATTTAGCTAAGGCTGCCCAATCATACAGGAATACTCTCCAATTCGGTCAGCGAAACTCCATCAAAACAAGGCGCAAGGCGGGCTCTAGCCGCTCCCACACGATACGGTACGCTGCGCACAGATTAGCAACTGCGCCTCCGGCTCCGAGCATGGCCCGGGTGGCCGGTCCGCTGGTGAGGAGAGCCTTGACAACCACGGTCGCTGCGGCTCCGTCTCGACCGCTGGAACAATCGATCCTATAATCCCCCCAACCTGGGGCTGTGAGCAGCCCTCGATCGGGCCGATGCCCGGCGCGGTCCCAGCCAAGGAGAGGGGAGATGGCAATCCAGGCAGTAGCCCCGTCTGAGCCCATGGGGGTCGGAAGACTGCTCGATCAGGCCGTTCGGCTCTACCGCAGCAGCTTCCTCACCTTCGTCGGCATCATCGCCGTCGTTCAAGTCCCTCTCACCGCCCTGCAATTGCTGATTTCGATCCTGACCTTCGGGCCGGCCTTGGACGCCGCGCTGAATCCCTCGGCGGATTCGTTGGACACCTTGTTCGGCCCGGGATACATGACGGGCATAGGGGCCAGCATACTCGTCGGACTGGCCAGCTTTGTACTTCTGCAGGGGGTGGCGACCGCCGCGCTGACCAGGGCGATCGCCGACCGCTACATGGGACACTCCCCGGGAATTCTTGAGGCTTACCGCCGCGTCGGGGGAGCCTGGCTTCGGCTCCTCGGGGCGCTATTTCTCCTCGGGCTGATTTCCATCGCATTGTTGATCTGGCTCATCATCCCTTGCATTGGCTGGATCACCGGGCCAGGGATGTTGGCGTTTACGGTCCTGGCGGTGCTTCCGCTTTTGGCCCCCATCGTGGTCGTCGAGGGGGCGACCGCTACCCAAGCCATTCGCAGAGCGTGGGACCTTGCCCGCCGGCGATTCTGGTGGTTGATGGGGTTCTTTCTCGCGTTGCTCGTCTTCGCCCAGGTCATCATCTCCGGTCCGACGACTTTGCTCATCCTTGTGTTTCAATTTGTCGTGGGCGACCCCTTCGCCACCAACCAGTCCACTTTCGCCATTCAGACTCTCGTTCAATCGGTCGCGGGCCTCGCCCTCAGCCTGGTCTACCTGCCGCTTCAGTTGACCGCAGTCACGCTGGTTTATTTCGACACCCGAGTTCGCACCGAGGGCTTTGACCTGGCCGTTCTCGCCCGCGGGGAATCCGGCCAATCGAGCGATGTCGCCGCGGTCGCCAGCGCTGCGCCAAAGGCAGCCGCCCAGCGGCTGATCACGGGAAGAGAGCTGCTCCACTTTGGGCTGTTGAGCCTGGGGGCTGTGGTCATCTACTTCGTCTTTCTTGGCATAGGCATGCTTCTCGGTTTCCTGATGATGGGTAGCTCCGGCGGCTTCTAGCCACCGACGATGTCCGGCAACCCAAGGACGACTGCGGCCGGCGCCCTCTCCGCTCTGAGCATCGCTCTTCTCTTGCTGATCTCGTCCCCAGGCCAGGAACAGAATGCGACGTATGCCTCTGGGTTGACCTCACCCGACGTGCTCCAATCGGGTGGCGGTGCGCTCGGCGAGCGGGAGTACTGGCAGTTTGTGGACCGGAGCTTACAACGGCTTGCGGCGATCGAGGCCGCGCCGGTGGAATCCGCCGTCGAACTCCTTTCCACGGTCATTCACGAGTGGGAAGAGCTCCGACGCGTGACGCTTGAGGATGGAACAGCCGTCCCCGTCTCCCACGACATTCTGCTGTCGCTGCTCACTGTGGACCCTCCCGATTTCGCAGGTGCTCGGCAGTTGCTGCAGCGCATGCGGGATAC
>CAYHSI010000062.1:3999-6093 GCA_964359225.1 uncultured Anaerolineaceae bacterium | reverse complement strand
TGGACCCTCCCGATTTCGCAGGTGCTCGGCAGTTGCTGCAGCGCATGCGGGATACAAACCTGGATTGGTCGGCACCCCGACACGGACCGGAGGCCCTGGGGGCTCTAGCAGAGGTCCTGTCGCGCCCTGAGTTCAGCAGGGAGAGCACGAAACCGGGGCGCCTAAGCGAGTGGCTCAGCTCCTTGCAGCAGCGCCTGCTCGACCTGTGGTACGGCACTCTGGATCGACTGGTCGGCGTGCTCGGGCCCAACCGAGTGCTTCGTTGGGCGGTCTTCGCTGCCAGTGCCCTCGCGCTGGCCTGGGTCACGGTTCGGGCCGTCCGGCGCATGCGTACGGGATTCATCCAGGAAGCCGGGCCGGATGGGAGCCAGGAAGAGTCCGGCTTGCCGCTCAGCGCACAGGAGGCCTTACGTTTGGCTCACGATCTCTCCCAGACCGGCGACTTCCGCTCGGCTGTACGCTACCTGTACATGTCGAGCCTGATCTCGCTGGAGGAGCGGGGACTCTTGCGCCATGACCGATCGAAGACAAATCGGGAGTACCTTCGGATGCTGGCGAACCGCCCGGACCTGGCCGATATTCTGCGCGAAGTTGTAGAGGTGTTCGACCGTGTCTGGTACGGCTTTCAGCGGCTCGACCAGGCCAGCTTCGCTCGCTATGCCGCGCGGGTCGAAGACCTGCGCCGGAGGAAGTGATGGTGGGGGCTCGCGATCGGTGGTTGGCCGCCGGATTGATCCTCTTGCTTATCTTGCTGACCGTCGCGGCTGCCGCACAACAATCCCAGGCTGACAAGCCGCCTGCCTACACCGTTGCTTCCACCGATCCGGAGGGCGCCCGAGCACTGCTGCTCTGGCTTTCGACACTCGGATACCGGGCAGACGCTCAGCCCCCTTCCGTCTTTCGGGTTCCCGACGGCGTTGCGGTCGCCCTGCTGTTGGAGCCCTCCCAGGGCGTTTCCCCGGCGGAGTGGGAGATCCTTGACAGTTGGGTTGAAAACGGCGGCACATTGATCCTGGCGGGTTCCGGGTTCACCAGCTCCACCGCGTTCCTCCACTACGGATTTCGCCCGGCCAGCCTCGGCGAGTCGGAGACGCTGTCCGCGCAGGGCCCCCTGCTCCGCTCTCCTGCGGCGACCGAACTTCCGGTCGCGCCCGCACGAGCCTACCTCTCCTCCAGCCAGGCCGATTACCTGCCCATCCTGGCCGCGGAGGATAGGCCCGTCGTTGTGCTGCTGAAAAGTGGGAAGGGACAGGTCCTGCTTAGCTCCACCGCCTACCCCTTCACCAACGCCGGCCTCAAGCAGGCAGGGAATGCCTCGCTGGTGCTCAGCCTGATCAGCTCCGCGCCCGCAGCAGGCACAGTCTGGTTTGACGAGTGGCATCACGGAATCCGCGCCAGTCAGCCGTCCATTGTTGGCCCGGGCAACTGGCTGAGGTACACGCCGTCCGGACGCTCTGTTGTCTATACGGTAGCGATCCTGTTCATCGCCTTGGCTTTGCGTGGCCAACGGTTCGGCCGGCCGGAGCCGCTTCCGGATCTGGCCAGCCGCCGCGGCCCCTTGGACC
Source organism: uncultured Anaerolineaceae bacterium (assembly GCA_964359225.1). Lineage (GTDB taxonomy): Bacteria > Chloroflexota > Anaerolineae > Anaerolineales > E44-bin32 > JADFRG01. The sequence continues at coordinate 4,528 of CAYHSI010000062.1, read as the reverse complement.
ACATCACCGCGATCGCCAACCTCAGCCGGCGGGCGCGCCATCGGCAGGCTGTTCTGGAGCGGTATCACCACGAGCTGAAGCGGAGCATCGGGCAGCGCTTTCGCCTCGATCCCCTGTTGCCAGACGAAGACTATGCCCGCCTGCTCTCGTTAATGGAACCTCGGGTCGATGCCGAGCAGCTCAGCGGCTTGCTGAACCAGCTGCGTAAGTCCAATGTCTCGGAGCGGGAGCTGGTTCAGCTGGCCTCGGCGGCCTCGCGATGGCCTCGCGGGGGTTGATCCGGGCATCCCGCGGGAGCCGGTGTTCGCGGCCCCCGCTCTAAGCTGCCCAGGTCATGGAGGGTGTCTCAATGAAGTTGTCCGATCTAAAGACCCTAGTCGCCGGACTTCAATCGGAAGCCGGCAAAGCCCTGGTGGGCTTAGAAGCCCCCTTCGAACTTCTGCTGGTCGCCCTCTTCGCCCGCGGACATGTGTTGCTGGAGGGGGTTCCAGGGACAGCCAAGACGCTGATGGCCAAGACCCTCGCTCAT
>CAYHSI010000062.1:0-3899 GCA_964359225.1 uncultured Anaerolineaceae bacterium | reverse complement strand
ACGCAGAACCCGATTGAGTATGAGGGCACCTACCCGTTGCCTGAAGCCCAACTGGACCGCTTCATGTTCAAGGTATTAATCCCACTCCCGCCCCGCCAGGTGGACATCGAGGTGATGCGGCGGTATCACCAGGGCTTTGATGCGCACGACCTGGCTGCCGCCGGGGTCACGCCGCTGCTCTCCTCGGAAGACATCCACACCGCCCAGGCCGTCATTAACAGCGTGATCGTAGAGGAAGGCATTCTGGACTACGTTGCCCGCCTGGCTCAGGCCTCTCGGCAGTCGCCGGACTTGATCCTGGGGGCGAGCACGCGGGCGGCGGTGCACATCCTGCTGAGCGCCAAGGCCTACGCCGCGCTCAACGGTCGGGAGTTCGTCACCCCGGATGACGTCAAGTTCGTGCTGCCCGCGGTACTGCGCCATCGGCTGCTGCTCAAGCCAGAGGCAGAGATCGAAGGGATGAACCCGGATACGGTGGTTCAGCAGCTCATGGGGCAGGTGGAAGTCCCGCGCTGATGGTTTTCGGCTTGGCCGTCTGGTCCCTCGCCCGAGCCGGGGAGTTTCCGCCTCGATGCTGCTGACACTGCGCGGGCTGCTGGTTCTGCTGAGCGCCGCTCCGTGGATCGCCCTCGGGACCTGGTGGTCAACCGCTCAGTGGCTGGGGCTCGCTTGGTTCCTCGGGGCACTCGTGTTGCTCGCGGCCGACTGGTGGTTCGCAAGGCCAGTAAGCCGATTCGATGTTCGCCGCGAGCATGATACAAAGCTCAGCCTCGGCGCCGCCAATCCAGTGCGCATCCACCTGCGCAATACGGGGCGTCGCCCGGCATCCTTCTGGGTGCGCGATGAGCCACCGATCGACTTTGATGTGGATGTGCGGGTGCTTGCCGGCAGCGCCAGGCCGGGTGGGGTCTGGTCGGGCACGTATCATCTGCGGCCGGTACGCCGTGGGGACTATCGCTTTGGGGATCTAAACCTTCGTTGGCTGGGACCCCTCGGCCTGGTTCGAAGGCAGGGCCGAGTCCCCAGTTCCGATCCGGTCAAGGTCTACCCGAATCTCCTGGGTGTCAGGCGATACGACCTGCTGCTGCGCCGCAACCGCCTGCAAGAGCTCGGGCTGCGGCACTCTCGCCAATTCGGTGAGGGCACAGAGTTCGAGCGCCTGCGCGAGTACCTGCCGGATGACGGGTTTCGGCGGATCAACTGGAAGGCAACCGCCCGGCGCCACCGACCCATCACGACCGAGTTTCAACCGGAACGCAGCCAGAACGTGATGCTGGTTCTGGATCTTGGGCGCATGATGCAGACGCCCGTGGCCCGCATCGCCAAGCTGGACGTGGTGATCAATGCCGCCCTGATGCTGGCCTACGTGGCCACCGGCAAGGGTGACAAGGTCGGGATGATGACCTTTGCCGACGAGGTGTACCTCTACTCCGGCCCGCGCCAAGGTCGGGGGCAGTTCTACCGGCTGCTGGAGCGGCTGTATGCCGCCGAAGTCGTCCCCGTCGAGCCGGACTACGGGAGGGCCTTCGGCTACCTTGCCCATGCCCAACGCAAGCGCGCCCTCATCGTGACCTTCACCGATCTCAGCGGTGGGCTCAGCATGCAGGCGCTGCTGACACACGTTAGGCTGCTGGCGCGACGCAGCCTGCCTTTGGTGGTCACCATCAGTGATCCGGTGGTGCACTCGATGGCTCAGAGAATCCCGACCACCTCGCTGGAGGTGTATCAGCGAGCGGCCGCGCTTGAGTTGTTGGAAGAACGGAGGCTCGCCCTGGAGACCCTGCGACGTCAGGGGGTGCTCACCCTGGATGTGCCGGCTGATCAGCTTTCAACCGCCGTGATCAACCGATACCTGGAGCTCAAAGGCCGGATGCGTCTCTGACCTCGGTTGGGCTTCGTCGCCGCGGCCCGCAAGTAGCAGGTAGCCGTAGAGCAGTGCGCCGCTCCCCAGCCCCACCCCCCACTTGACCGGCCAGGCAACACCTTCTGCCGGCGAGAGGAACCCCTCAATGAGGCCGGCGATCACCAGCAAAGGGATGCTTCCGAGAAGCAAGCGCACAGCTTCAGGCGCCGCCAGCGCAAGTGCGTCGCGTCGGCAATGGAACCCCGGCGACAGGATGGACCATCCCAGCCTCAACCCTGCCGCGCCGGCCAGAATCACCACGCTCAGTTCGATCACCCCGTGACCGATCACGAAGGTCAACAGCTCGAATCCAAGTCCGTAGTGGATGGTCAGCCCGCAGACGCCTCCAAGCACCAGTCCGTTAAAGCCCAGGATCCAGAGGGTCAGCAATCCGGCCAGCACGCCGCTGCCAAAGGCCAGGATCGCGACCTGAATGTTGTTCTGCATGATGAACGAGGCGGCATAGGGGCGCTCGTCCACCGGGATTTCTGTCCACAGCCGCCCCTGCGCCAATTCCTCCTGCAGTGCCTGCACCTGTCCGGGCAGCAGCCACTCGGCCGCTTCAGGACGCCAGCTCGTCACCCAGGCGGCCAGCAGGGCGGGCAGCAGAAACGCAGCTGCCGCGGCCAGGGTATACGGCAAGGCCTTCCGATAGGCGCGCGGGAAGTCTCTGGCTGCGAAGCTTCGGATGCGAGACCCGGCTAGGGGCTCGCTTTGATAAATTACCGCATGGGCGCGCGCCACCAGCTGATTCAAATAGCCGGTCACCGGCTGGCGCGGGAAATCGCGATGCGCCAGTGCGAGGTCGGAGGTCGCCGCGCGATAGAGCCACCCCAACTGGCGGACCTGTTCGGGGGACAGCGTCTCCAGACCTCGCTCGCTGGACTTCAGCAGCGCCCCCAGCGTCTCCCAGTCTGGACTGCGCGACTGATAGAATTGCTCGATATTCAAGGAACGGTCCAATCCTTGCGGACTTCGACTCCCGATTCACTTCGCATCGAGACTCCTGAGAATGTGACCTTCGAGTACACCTTGGCGGGTATCGGGTCGCGCTTCCTGGCTGCTGCGCTGGATACGCTGATTATCTCGGCGCTTGTGCTTCTCGTCAATTCCGTGCTGCTGCTCGCCATGGGACTGCTGTTCACGGGAGCACTCGAGACGGCGAGCTCCTGGATCGTCGCAGTGGTGGGGTTGGCGAGTTTTGTGATCTTCTGGGGCTACTACATCTTCTTCGAGGTACTGTGGAACGGGCAGTCGCCAGGCAAACGCTGGCAGCGCCTGCGGGTGATTCGCCAGGATGGCACGCCGGCCGGCGCCATGGAGATCGTCATCCGCAACCTGGTACGGTTGGTTGACTTCATCCCGCTGAACTACGGCCTCGGCGTGTTGGTCATGTTTGTCGACTCGCAATCGAGGCGCCTTGGAGATCTTGCAGCTGGAACGCTGGTAGTCCGAGATCAGGCCGCCGCTCTATCCACGGCGCAGCGGGGCCCCAGCCTGCCGGCGGCCATCCCTGAGAACAACCTGGTACTGGGTTGGCCTGTTCAACGGCTCAGCAGTGAGGATCTGGAACCGGTTGAGAGCTACCTGAGCCGTCGCCACGAACTGCGCAACCGGCAGGCCCTCTCCCAGCAGCTCTTGCTCTCCCTGCTCGCGCGAATGGACCAACCCCCAGAGCGCGCGGCAGGCCTGGACGCCGACGAGACACTAGAGCATCTGCTCCTGGCCTGGCGCCAGCGCCAGGGTGGACGGTAGTGCGAGAGCATCTGCTCTGCCCTTCGCCCATCGGCCCCAAGCGGAAGAGGGATCTCACGGACCAGCAGATGAATAAGTCGCGCCGGCAAGCTCTACTCCTTTCATTCGCGGCCCTGGCTGCCGCCTGTAATCCGTCGCTTGCGATCGGGGAACCGGCGCCAACCTCCACAGCCACCGCCGCGCCCCTGGCCTCTGCCACTCCGCAGCCGGCCGAGACCTCAACGGCAGTGCAGACGTACAC
>CAYHSI010000061.1:0-9769 GCA_964359225.1 uncultured Anaerolineaceae bacterium | reverse complement strand
GGTCGTTCGCTTCTCCGGCTCGAGCATGCCCTTCAGCGCCTTCTCAATGTCCTCCGTCAGCCGGTAGATCACGTCGTAGACTCGAATATCAACTCGGCGGGTCTCGGCCAGGCGCTTGGCTGCCGTGTCGGGAGTAACATTGAAACCGATCACAATCGCCTCAGAGGCGGCCGCCAGCATCACGTCGTCTTCGCCGATGTTTCCGGTCGCCCAATGCAGCACGTTGATCCCAATGTCGCCGACGCTCAATGCCTTCAGGGACGAGATGATCGGCTCCAGTGAACCCTGAACATCTGCCTTGACGACTAGTCGCAGTTCCTTCGCGGCTCCCGCCTTGAAAGCCTCAAAGATCTGATCCAAAGTTCGCCCGGGTCCGACAGCAGCCACCTCGGTCGGGCTCTCCTGAAGTTTCTTGACCAGCGCCTTAGCCTCCCGCTCCGAATCCACAACATAGAACAGGTCTCCGGCATGCGGGACAGCCGAGAGTCCGAGCACCGAGGCCGGGGTCGAGGGAGGAGCTTGTTGGATCGAATTGCCAAGGTGGTCGAACATCGCCTTCACCCGCCCGTAGGCCTCCCCGGCGATCACGATCTTGCCCACCCGCAGGGTGCCATTCTGGACCAACAGGCTCGCGATCACGCCCTTGGCCTTGTCTAATTGTCCCTCGATCACGGTTCCCAATACCTTGCCGCTTGGATTGGAGCGGATTTCGGTCGAGTCAGCAACCAGCAAGATAGCCTCGAGCAGATCTTCAATCCCAGTGACCTGCTTGGCCGAAACCGGAACGACCATCGTGTTCCCATCCCATTCATCCGGCACCAGCCCGAGGTCTGCCAGCTCCTGTTTCACTTTGTCCTGGTTGGCGTTTGGCCGATCGATCTTGTTCAACGCCACCACGATAGGGACTCTGGCAGCCCGAGCGTGGGCCAGCGCCTCCCGGGTCTGAGGCATCACTCCGTCGTCGGCGGCTACCACCAGGACCGCGATGTCGGCCCCCTGCGCCCCGCGGGCCCGCATGGCAGTAAAGGCGGCATGACCGGGAGTGTCAAGAAAAGTGATCGAACGATCGTTGTGGCTGACTTGGTAGGCGCCGATATGCTGGGTGATGCCTCCGGCCTCCCCCGCGGCTACTTCGGTCTGGCGGATTGCATCGAGCAGGGTCGTCTTTCCATGGTCGACATGGCCCAGGATCGTCACTACCGGAGGACGGGTCACCAACGAAGCAGGGTCTTCGTCCCCAAGCATTCGCCGCCAGTGGGGAAGCTCGGCCTGCTCGACCCCGGCCTCCGCCTCCGGCGCCTTCAAGGGCAGGGCCTCGAACCCGAACTCGGCGATCACAATCGCCGCAGTATCGAAATCGATTTGTTGATTGATGTTGGCCATCACGCCATTGGCCATCAATTGTTTTATGACATCGATGGGGCTGGCTTCGATCCGGTCCGCCAGTTCGCGGACGGTGAGACTCTGCGGGATTTCGATCAGGGTGTGTCCATTCTCACTCACATCGCACCTCCAGCTGCTCGGCCGCGACGGAGCGAGTAGCCCGGCGGCCTAGGGGATTGGGAACGTACTTACGTACATCTCCAATTCGTGTCGATCGGTCGCGGAAAGCTCAACCCGCAGCGCCCGTGCGAGCGAACCTTTGAAGGCGACCTCCCAGCATTCGCGACGGTCATGCACATAGGCCCCCCGTCCTTGGGCCTTGGAACTCGGGTCAATCCTCACTCCCTGCGGGGTGCGGACGACTCGGACCAGAGATCGCTTTGCAAGCACCTCCCGGCACCCGACACAGGTCCGCTGGGGGACGTGTTTTCTGATTTCAGGAGACACGATCGGGCAACGATCTTAGGATTTTTCGGGCTCGTCCAGATTCTCCCAATCCAACTCGCTTCCCGATTTGTGCTTGTGCCTGACTACGGTCGTGTCCAGATCCGGATCATACTCCACGATCTTGGCGCGTTTCTTGGCCTTCTTGGGTTTTTCCGCGCCTTCCAGGACCACCTCCGCCCCTTCCCGCTCCTCCTCCTCATCAGGTTCCACCACTGCGCCCTGGAGTAGCTCTACCGCTTCCTCGAACACCTTTTCAAGCGGCTGGGCGACGGGAACGCCCTCCGGCTCGATCCCGGCCGGCTGGCCTTCAGCCGGCACCATGGTGTCCCCTGCACTGGCCGGCAACAAAAGCACTTCCGCGCCCGGTTCGGCCGCGGGTTCTTCGCTGCCGAGTTCCATGGCCGCTGCCGGTTCGGCGCTCGCTTGCTCGGCCAGGATCTCGAGCGGCAGCGGTTCGGGATATTCAATGGACCTCAGCTTTTCGCCGATTTCCACGATTGCTTTCGGGCCGATCCCTTGCAGGGCTAGGATCTTGTCCGGATCGAGCTCCATTTGCTCCAAAACTTGACCGGCGGATTGATAACCGGCCTCGGTCAAGGGTTTGAGCACTCGGTTGCTCAGGCCCGTCACAGCCAATCCGGTTTGATAGGCACCGACCGGCACTCGCTGGCGGATCCGTTCCAATTTTTCCTGGATCGCGAGGCGCTCGCCGACTCGGCGGGCCGCCACCTCTTGTTCCACCCGGGTCACGAAAGCGGTGAGCTGGTGATACTCCTCGGGCGTAACTGGACGGGTCTCTTCCTTCTTTGCGAGGATCGCCTTCACTTGCGGCAGGATTTCAGCCTCGCCTGCCGCCATGTCCGCATACGACTCTTCGGGCGCCAGCCGGTTCAGCGCCTCGGTTGCTGCTTCGACCAAGCTCTTGATGTCGATCCGCCAATTCGTTAGTCGAGCTGAAAGCCGAGCGTTGACTCCTGCCCTGCCAATCGCCAGGCTCAGCTGATCCTCCGGCACAACGACTACTGCGGTCTTACCTCGCTCGGGATCGTCATCCAGAAAGACGCCCGATACTCGAGCCGGACTCAGTGCCTTGGCGATGAATGCGGCCGACTCGGCATTCCATTCGATGACATCGATTTTCTCGTCGTTGAGGTCGCGCACGATGGACTGAATCCTGACGCCTCGCAGACCGACGCAGGCTCCGACCGGATCCACTCCATCTCGGGTCGCGGCGACCGCCACTTTGGCGCGTTTGCCGGCTTCCCGGGCGATGGCCTTGATCTCGACCAGACCCTGGTTGATTTCCGGGACTTCCATCTCCAGCAGACGCCGCAGCATGTTGGGGTGGGTCCGCGAAACAACGATCACCGGACCGCGGGAGGACTTGCGGACTTCGAGCACGAAGACTCGCACCCGATCCCGTACATGAAATCGTTCTCCTGGAATCTGCTGGTTGCGGGGCAGAATCGCTTCGGCTCGGCCGAGGCCGATCGTGACCGCCTGGGGTGTGATCGAGTGTACGGTGCCGTGCACCAGATCCCCCTCACGCTCGACATATTCCTCGTACTGAGCGTCGCGCTCGGCCTCGCGCAATCGCTGCAAGATCACTTGCTTGGCGGTCTGGGCTGCTACCCGACCGAAGTCCTTAGGAGTCGATACGACCAGGGTCATTCCGCCCATCTCGGCACTCGGGTCGTGGCGAAGGGCTTCGACCAGCGAAACCTCGGTGAGTGGATTCTCGACGGCGTCGACGATTTCCTTCTCGGCGAAGATTTCAACTTCGCCGGTGTCGGAGGCAATTCGGGCCTCGATCGCTTGGGCCGTCGAGGCGTTGACGGAGCGGCGGTAGGCCGACACCATCGCGGCTTGCAGGGCCTCCATCACCGTGTCACGGGAGAGACCGAAGCGTTCCGTGATTTCATTGAAAGCCAACGAGAATTCACTCTTCATGCTACATCCCCTGCTTTGGTTCGCCTTGGAGGCACTGCGAGCGGGTGCATCTAGCCCATTATTAAGAAAAGTGGGGGTTGCCCACTTTTCGGAACCACCACATCAGGCCGAACATTTGAATTCTAGCACAGGCCTGCTGCGACTGCAAGTAGCCGGCTAGCCTCCTCCCGGCAGCTCATAGAGGATCCGGTTCGCCCGGGTCGAGCAGGTGCAAGCGGCCACTACGTTGGACCCTTTGAGCAAGGTTCCTTCGTACAGCGCGTTCCCTTGCTTGGCGACCCAGCCGTCGAGCACGAACGGCACGGCCCCATCGGCCGGCATCCACTCTCCGTTGTAGCGGCGCGCCAGGTGGAAGTGAGTTCCGGTGGCCGTGCCGCCTTCGCAGGATGGCCGCCCCAGAAGGTCGCCGGGTTTGACCTCGGCGCCCGCCTGAATCCGTCCCTCGCTCGCGATGTGGAAGAAGAACAGACTCCAGCCGGTCCGCTCGTCAGCGTCCCGGTCCAGGTCGAGTACCACGATGGCCTCCTCGCTGCGGGTTACGACCCCCGCTGCAGGCGCGGCTACCCATTCCAGGGAAGGCTCGCAACCGCTGACGACGGCCGGTGGACCGAAATCCAGGGCGCCGAGCGGCAGGCTGGTGCCCCACGAATAGTGCGGCCCCCCGGTGAAATCCCAGATGCGATTAGGAAGAAACGGCAGCGCAAGATCAGGTTGCTCCAAATTGGCCGGGATCAAATCGAGGGCGGCCGCGGACGGATCCCCCCAGAGGGTGGAGTAGGCCGCGGCGAAACCTTGCGGACCAACAGCGTACTCAAACTCCGGGGCATCGAGCAATCCGGCCAGGGCCAGCTGGACCGCGACCGTTCCTGCGTTCTGCCACGCATCGGGGCGATAGAGCATGCCATCGGCCGTGTCGAACTCGCGCAGCGTACCGGCCCGCCATCCGTAGTACCCGTCGTTGAGCCGTTCGGCCACCCAGAGCAGCTGCCGGAAAAGACCTTGGTAGCGAGGGTCGGTCAATCTCAGCGGGTAGGTCTCCGCCACTTCTTCCGGAAATGGATTGGAAAGCGCGCCGGTGCGGTACTCAAGCAATGCAAGCAGCAAGCGAGGGTTGATCGAGTAGTTGCGGGCAATGATCTCCACGACTTCCCAGGCCGGTCGTTCCAACCGATAGGCGTAGTCTGACAGTGTGGCGCCGAAGCCTGCCCGTGCCTGCATTTCGCCCCGAATATCGAACCCGATCGCCGTCGGGCCGTTGATCACCTCGCTGTCGGGCAAGATCTGGAATGGGGTCCCGGTCAACGGGAGGTAATAGGCTGGTACCGATAGGGGCTGGCCGGGGACCAGGGTCGAAAAAGTGTCTTGCAGATCTGGGTTCGCCTGCAGGATGGCCTCGACCGAGCTGTTGAAATGGGCCGCGATCGCAGCCAGCGTATCGCCGCTCTGGGCCTCATACCCAACCAGTTCTCCCGGTGGGTGCGGGCCGCGGGTCGGAAGTGGAGTGAGCACCGCCTCTGAGGTTGGCGGTGAGGTTGGGGAAGCAGTGGTCAGGAGTTGGCCGGGAGCGGAACAGGCGCCGAACAAGAGCGCCCCCACGGCCAGGGGCCAAGGCCTCATCGACTGATATTGGTTTCTTGGCTGGCGCAGGTACAAGCGATAACGACTTGATCCCCTTTGATCAGTGCACCTTGATATGGCTTCGAACCGGCCTGCACGACCCACCCGCTCAAGGTAAATGGCAACGGACCGTCGGCAAGAATCCATTCTCCATTGTACTTGCGGGCCAGGTGGACATGGGTGCCGGTCGCCACCCCGCCTTCACAGGAAGGATGGCCGATCAAATCTCCTTGCTCGACCAGTTGTCCTTCCTGCACGAGCGCATCTGCCCCAATATGCAGATACAACAGATTCCAACCGGTCTGTTCTTCGCCGTCGGCGTCGAGATCCAGCACAACCACCCCGCTTCCGCTTCTGACGACCAACCCGGCTGCCGCCGCCAAGACCCAGTCTTCGGAATCGGTGCATCCGGGTTCGAGGGAGGAGGGAGCGAAATCGAGCGCCGCCCAGGCCGATTCCCGTTCCCAGGCGCCATGGGGGCCTCCGGTGAAGGCCCAAATCCGTCCCTTGAGGAACGGCAGGATCAGCTCGGGCTGCTGGATCCCAACCTCATACAAGGGGTGAGCGTAGTCGAAGGGATCGCCAAACAACCGCCAATAGGTTTCAATGAAGCCCGTCATCGAAACCGCCTCTGCCCACGACCGACCGGAAGTTCGAAGCGAAAAGTAGTATTGCAGTGCGACGCTTCCGGCGTTGAGCTCGGGCGACAGGCGAACGAGCGAGCTGTCTGGGAAGAGCAGCTCGGTCAGCGTCCCGGCTCGCCATCCGTAGTAGCCTGTCCCCAGCTCATTCGCCAGCCAAGTGAGCTGGCGATACAAGCCCTGAGTCTCTGGGGCAAGATGGCCCAAGGGGAAGTTGAAGGCATTCCCCAGCGGGCGAGCGGGCTGGCTAACCCATCCGGAGTGATACTCCAATAGCGCCAGCAGCACCCGTGGGTTCACACTGTGATCCCGGGCCGCAAGCGCGACCACCTCCGCCCCGCTCCGGCTCCGCTTGGCGACGATCTCTTGATATTCGCTAAGGTAGCCGGCCTGTGACTCGACGAAACCGGAAATATCAAAGTCGATTGCGTGCGGCGAATAGACCAGCTCGCTGTCCGGCAGCAGCAGTTCGGCCGGCCCGGTGGGACCTAGCCGACGCGGGATGAACAGATTCTGGCCCGCCGAGAGCAACGCGTTGTCCGCGGGCCGCTTTCCGTCTGGCAAGAGGATGTCGGCCGGCAGCACGCCAAAGCGAACCGCAACGCTCCGCAGCACGTCCCCTGGCTGCGCCCGGTACAGGATGTTCTCGCTCGAGGACTGGACCCCTTGGGTAGGGGTGGGTGGGAATGTGGGGGAGGCGATCGGCTCCGGACTAGGGGGCGTCGGAGTTGCCGTGGGTTCCACTGTTGGTGGTGGCAGGACGGTCGGCGGCAGTGACTCCACAACGGGGGATAGAACTACGGGTTCACCGCCCGAGCCGATCCCGCCGGGTGCAGCCAAATCCGACCGGGTACAGGCCAGGCTGGCCACGCTCACAGCCACGCCGCAGGCCAACCAGGCCCGCCGGCGCAAGCCGAGGCCAAATCGCGGGCGGCCCTCAGCGCGAGATCTGGTTGATCGGGAAGCGGCAGGAGCAGGCTTCCAGGTTGATTCCATCTCGACTCAGAGTCCCGTCATAGGCTGAGTTTGATCCGGCCGATACCCAACCATCCAGGATGAACGGCAGGTTTCCGTCCGCGGGGATCCACTCCCCGTTATATTTCCGCGAGAGATGCAAGTGAGAGCCACTCGAAACACCGCCTTCACACGAAGGATGGCCGATCCGGTCGCCGGCCGTCAGCTCGGACCCTAGCGGGACCCGATCGCGAGTCTCGAGGTGCAAATACTGGATAACCCAGCCGGTGCCTTCCAGGCCGTCTCCATCCAGGTCCTGGATGACCTCGCCGTCTGCAGATCGAAGGACTAGGCCATCGGCGACCGCGACCACCCACTCATTGGACTGCACACAGCCAAGGGCGTCTCCGGGCGGGGCAAAGTCAAGCGCCGACCAGGCAGCCCAGTTCCCCCAGCCGCTATGGGGTCCACCGGTGAACGACCAGGTCCGGCCGGGTTCGAAAGGAAGCTGCAGCTCAGGCTGTTGGAGACCGTCCGGGAGCAGCGGATCCGTGGCGATTCCAAAAGGAACTCCGAAAAGAATCTCGTAGACCCGATAAAAACCATTCTCGTCGGATACGCCCCGCCAGAGATCTCCCGGATAGAGCTGTGCAAACAGCGCTTGGACCGCAGCCGTCCCGGCGTTGATCCCGGGGCCTGGATCAATCGCCGTGCCATCGGAAAGAATGTACGGGCCGGCCCATCCCGCCCGCCACAAGTAGTACCCCTGGTTCAACTGATCGGCGGCCCAGGCGAGCTGGTAATACAGCCCCTCGAATCCTGGGCGGGCGAAGCCGAGCGGGTAGGTCAGCCGTTCCGGGGCTGGCTCAGGCCGGGTCAGCCAACCGCCCTGATACTCGAGCAGCGCCACCAGCAAGCGCGGGCTGACCGAGTATTTCTCGGCCACCCACTGCACGATCTGGGCCCCGCTTTGTTCACTCCCGTTCATGGTTTCGCGATAGCGGTGAAGGGCTCCATCCCACAGCGCGATCAATGGGAAGGTATCGAACGCGGCCCCGGTGGGGCCGTTGACCAGCTCCGAATCGGGGATGATTTTGAAGCTGGGTCCGGGGGGCTGCGGGATTGGGGTTGGCAGCCAGAGAATCTGGCCCGCGGCCAAGAAGTCTGGATTGGCCAGACCGTTGGCGACCATGATTTGGCTCATCCCAATTCCCATGCGTCCTGCGATCGCGTTCAACGAGTCTCCCGGACGAACGGTGTACCACTCCGGAATTTCCTGGCGCTCAGGGCCTTCTCGAACCGGATCCGGAGTCGGAGTCGAATACGGCACTTCAACCACCTCTGGGAACTCGGACGCCCCGATCGCGGTCGGCGCTTTCGCCCCCGACTCTCCCGGCCGGCCGCCAAGCTCGACCCCAAGGATCACGATCGGTTCATCGCTCCGGGCGCAGGCCAGACCTGCCAGAAGCAGGAACTGCAGTGCCAGCCGCGGTTGTGGCAGCCTCTTTCGGATCATGATCGGTTGACGGTTCACCCTTGGAACGGCACCCGGACACGGTTCAAGAACCGTGCCAAACGTGCTGCTCCGGCATCGGCAGTGCCGCCACAGACTCTGGCACGGTTTCTGAAAATTGCAAAGAAGGCGGAGTGGGGCCGGCGAGGGCTAGTTCAGAGCCACTTTTCCATCATAAACGCCGGTTCGCTTACTTCGCGGAGCTGGCCAAGGTGGTCCAAATAAGACCACTCGCCGGGATCCTCGGAAAAGACCCGGTATTCCAGTCGCTGATAAAGGCGTTTGGCGGGGGAATTTCGCTTGGCGACCGAGATCACGACCCTGCCGTAACCGAGCCGACGCAACTGGGACTCCGCCTCGTGGATCAGTTGGGTTCCGATCCCCTGGTTGCGGTGCGGCCCTTTTACCCGAAAGGCATAGAAGTAGCCCGAGGCAGTTCCGGAAGAAGAGAAGGCCGGCCGGGTGGACAGCTGGACAAAGATTTGGCCGACGATCCGCCCGTCAACCGCAGCCAGCAGCAGTAGCCGGCGGCCACGGCGGGCCTCAGCTATCGCCTTCTTGAATAGGCGACGGTAATGGACGTACTTACCTTCCCACTCCAGCGCGGCGAGGTCTGCTTCAGTGGCGAGCCGGATTACTACCGGAGGGGATTTATCCACACCCGCCGTGCTCCTTAATCAATTGGTTCAGCAGACTGTGCTCCTCGGCCTCGGATCGGATCCGGCCATCCAGCCAGGCCGCCCGCAGCTCACTCAAGATCTGGCCGTAAGCGGGTCCGGCCTCCAGTCCCAGCTGTCGCAATCGAGTGCCGTCGGTACGCTGCCGCACCCAGCGCCAGTCGGCCAGGAATCGCTCGATGGTCACCCTCGCCTCGGCCCCGGCTTGGAGAGCCAGCCATTCTGCGACCAACGCGTCCTCCGGCACCGATTCCAGGCAGGCCACAATTTGGCTTGGCGAGCTGCCAACCGTGAGCCCGCAACCGTGCCGGCCAGCGGAGACAACGACCGTTCGGTCGGCCTGACTGAAGGCCAGTCGGGCGCAGACCAACTCGGCGTCCTGGCGAGGAAGTCGGTAGAGCCAGAGGGCGTATTTGAGACGCTCGGCCGAGGGTAGGCCGGCAAGCCGCCAATCCGGCGGCGGCTCGAACTCGGCGACGGCCGTGAAACGAGCCTCAATCCAGTTGTCCCAATCGAGCGCCGGGTGGATGGCGCGGAGCAGACCAAGCTCCGCTAAGCGGGACATGATCCAGTTGTCTTGCCGCTCC
>CAYHSI010000060.1:0-9788 GCA_964359225.1 uncultured Anaerolineaceae bacterium | reverse complement strand
GGCTACTGCCGCGGCAAAGGTGGTTCGATGCACATCGCCGACCAGGAGACCGGCAACCTCGGGGCGAACGCGATTGTCGCTGGAAGTGTAGGAATCGCCACCGGTGCGGCGCTGTCGATCAAGAAGCGTGGCAGTGATCAGGTGGCCGCGTGCTTCTTCGGAGAGGGCGCGCTAGGCCAAGGACTGCTCTACGAAGTGATGAACATTGCTTCGCTCTGGAAACTGCCGGTCCTGTACGTCTGCGAGAACAACCTTTACAACGAGTACACCCACTACGAGGAGACAACAGCCGGCCGTTTGGAGGAGCGACCCAAGGCGCTCGGGATCCACACCGAGGTGGTGGACGGCCAGGACGTCCGCCAGGTGTATGAGGTTGCACGGCGGCTGGTGGAGCGGCTGCGCAACGGGGACGGGCCGGCGTTTCTGATCTGCAACACATATCGGTTCCGCGGTCACCACGTCGGCGACATCGACCGCGCCTACTACCGCAGCAAGGAAGAAGAGGAAACCTGGAAATCGGACCGAGACCCATTGAAGCTGCTCTCCGACTGGTTGATGGACAAGGGGATGGCTGACCAGGCGGTCTATGAGTCAATTGAGAAGGAAACCAAGACCGAGATTGACCATGCGCTCCAGTTTGCCTTGCAGGCGCCGTTCCCCGAGCTCAGCGAGGTAGACCAGCATGTCTACGCCTGAGGTTGAAGTCCAGGTCGAAGCGCGCCAGCTTACCTTCGGGCAAGCGGTCTACGAAGCGCTGGCGGAGGAGATGCGCCGCGATCCGACCGTATTCATCATTGGGGAGGACGTCGGCGAGGCGGGCACTGTCTTCAAGGTGCTCAAGGGATTGGTCGATGAGTTCGGCCCCGACCGAGTCATGGATTCACCGATCTCCGAAGCAGGAATCACTGGAATCGGAGTCGGGGCGGCCATGACCGGCATGCGGCCGGTGGTCGATATCATGTTTGGCGACTTTATCGCCCTAACCATGGACCAGATGGCCAACCAGGCCGCGAAGATCCACTACATGTCTGGCGGGAAGCTCAAGGTACCGATGGTGATGCGGACGACGCTGGGAGCGACTCGCCGATCGGCGGCCCAGCACAGCCAGAGCCTGCATGCCTGGTTCAGCCACATTCCGGGGCTGAAAGTGGCCATCCCCTCCACGCCCTACGATGCGAAGGGCCTGCTCAAGTCAGCCATTCGAGATGACAATCCGGTCGTGTTCTTCGAAGACAAGATGATGTACCAGCAGAAGGGACACGTCCCCGAGCAGGAGTACCTTATCCCGCTGGGCCAGGCGGACATCAAGCGGGCAGGAAGCGATATCACGTTGGTGGCTACCAGCAGCATGGTTCATGTGGCACTGGCAGCCGCCGACCTGCTCAGTGAGGTCGGGATCAGCGCGGAGGTCGTGGATCCGAGGACGACTTACCCCCTCGACAAGAAGACGCTCATCGAATCGGCCAAGAAAACCAGTCGCGCACTCATCATCGACGAAGGATACGAGCGCTACGGTGTGACCGCTGAACTGGCCTCAGTGATTGCTGAAGGGGCCTTCTATTATCTAGATGCTCCGGTAAGGCGGATGGGCGCCATGGACGTCCCGATCCCTTTCTCACCGGTGTTGGAGGACCTCACCGTCCCAACTCCGGAGACCGTTGCGCGCGCGGCACGCGAGTTATGCAGGAAAGTTTGAGCCAGGCGGGACATGATTGAAGGGCTTCGACAGGTGCAGAGTTGCGCGGTCGCCAATTTCATCGGGCCGGGAGGTCAGCGCTGCCAACCGAAGTGATCATGCCTGCGTTGGGTATGGCGCAGGAGACTGGAAAGATCCTGCGATGGTTGAAGACGGAAGGCGAGTCAGTGAGAGCCGGCGAGATCATCATGGAAATCGAGACCGACAAGGCGGTGGTCGAGATCGAAGCCGCGGCCTCGGGCACCCTGGCGCGCGTTACCGCTGGAGAGGGAGACGAGGTGCCCGTCGGCCAACCGATCGCGCTGATCCTCGCGGAGGGCGAGTCGGTGGAGCAACATGAACCGGCCTCAGTCGCTGGGCCGCTGCCAAGCCCGGGCCGGATCCAGGGTACGTCGGTCAGGCCGGTGGCCGCTCGCATCGCGGCCGAACACAATCTCGATATCACCTCCGTTCAGGCCGCGGGCCCCCGCATCGAAAAGCAGGATGTGCTCAAGCGTCTAGAGACAAAGACCCGACGCACCGATCGAGTGCTGGCTTCTCCGAAGGCACGGCGGCTGGCCGCAGAGCGGCAGATCGAGATCCGCAGCCTCACCGGATCGGGACCCGCCGGAGTGGTTCTGGCCGGCGACGTGCTCGCAGCGCAAGAAGCTCCGGTTCAGCCGCCTCCGTCCACAATTGAACTGAGCTCCACGTGGAAGTTGATGGCGGATCGGGTGACCCAGGCCTGGACTCAGGTCCCGCACATCTATTTGTTGCGGGAAGCGCGGGCCGATGGGTTGATCACCTGGAAGGACCGGGCCCAGCGCCGCCTTGGGTCAGAACTGACGTACACCGATCTCCTGGTGAAAGTGGTCGCCGAAGCGCTCTTGGAACATCGGAACGTAAACGCCGTCTGGGAGGCGGGTACAATCCGCCACCTCAAAGAGATCAATATAGGAATCGCAGTGGCCATCGAGGATGGTCTGGTGGTTCCCGTGATCCACGACGCAGCCGGCCTTAGCCTGGGCGCCATTGCAGATCGCAGACAGAGCCTGGTCGAGCGAGCACAGGCAGGGCGGCTGAAGTTGGCAGATGTGCAGGGCGGAACATTCACGATCAGCAACTTGGGGATGTATAGTGTGGATGCCTTCAGCGCCATCCTGAACGCGCCGCAGGCAGCGATCCTGGCCGTCGGCCGGATCGCAGATCGGGTCGTCGCTCAGGACGGGGTTCCCACGGTGCTTCCTACCGTATTCCTGTCGCTGGCCCTCGATCACCGGGTGGTGGACGGAGCCCGGGGCGCTGCGTTCTTGCAGACGTTGGTGGGCTTGATTGAACAACCATTGGCGTTGCTGGAATAGTTACCTGGAGATCAACAGCATGAGCGCAGCCGAACGACTTAGAGATGCCGCAACCAGGGTGGCCGAGGTCGGCCAGCAAGCCAAATCTGAGCTGGGCGAATATGGGACACTCGTCGACGGGGATTGGATCAAGACCGGCGACGCAATCGAGGTACACAGCCCCTACGATGACGCCCTGGTTGCCGTCGTCCACCGCGCGAGCCCGGATGAGATCGAGGCTTCGATCTCGGGTGCAGTGCAGGCCTTCCAGGTGACCCGACGCTTGCCATCCTGGAAGCGGGCCGAGATCCTGGAAGCCATCAGCACCGGGATCGCCGGGCGCCGCGAGGAGTTTTCACGCACCATCGCGCTGGAAGCCGGAAAGCCGATCCGGACCGCACGAGCCGAAGTCGATCGTGCGGTTTTCACGTTCAAGGTCGCCGCCGAAGAGGCCAAGCGGATCTACGGCGAGATCGTGCCCCTGGATTGGCTCCCGGGCACGGAAGGGCGGGTCGGATATGTCCGGCGCGTTCCACTGGGCCCGGTGGTCGGCATTTCACCCTTCAATTTCCCTCTCAATTTGGTCGCCCACAAAGTTGCCCCGGCGCTCGCCGCGGGCGATCCGATCATCCTGAGACCTTCGAGCCAGACTCCGGTCAGCTCGCTCAAGCTGGCGGAATTGGTGCTGGAGGCCGGTTGGCCGGTGGCCGGCATCGCGGTGGTGCCCTGCACCACACAGAACGCCGATCTGCTCGTGATGGATGAACGGATCAAGAAGCTGACCTTTACTGGAAGCCCTGCGGTCGGCTGGGCCCTCAAGACCCGAGCGGGGCGCAAGAAAGTCACTCTCGAGCTTGGAGGGAACGCCGGAGTCATCATTCACCGCGACGCTGACTTGGGGTACGCCGCGGAGCGGGTGAGCTGGGGCGGCTTCTCCTACGCGGGGCAATCCTGCATCTCGGTTCAGCGCGTCTACGCGCACAACGAGGTCTACGAAGGCTTTGTGGACGAGCTGATTCCGCAAGTGCAAGCGCTCAAATTGGGCGATCCGCTCGACGAAGAGACGGACGTAGGGCCATTGATCGATGCCGGTGCCGCGGCTCGAATCGAAGCCTGGGTTGAGGAGGCACGGGCAGGCGGGGCCGAGGTGCTCACTGGCGGAAAGCGCGAAGGAAACCTCTTCCAGCCTACCTTGCTGGCATCGATTCAAGAGGACATGCGCATCTCGTGTCAGGAACTCTTCGGGCCGGTCGTCGGCCTGTACCAGTACACCGACGTAATGCAGGCCATCCGGGCAGTGGACGACAGCGATTTCGGACTCCAGGCCGGGCTGTTCACAAACGATTCGACCGTCATCCAACAGGCATTCGAAGAGATCGAGGTGGGGGGCCTGATGGTCAACGATGTCGCCACCTTCCGGGTGGACCACATGCCTTATGGTGGTGCCAAGCTGTCCGGGGAGGGTCGCGAGGGTTTGCGGTATGCGATTGAAGAAATGACGGCGATGAAACTGCTTGTGATGAACAATCGCAACACAACGAACTAACCGTGCTGGGGAAGGGAGGTTCCGGGCAGAGCAGATCAATCGATCCGGTGCAGAGAGCCCCGGAACTGGGGGGCAAAATGCCAAATCGAATTGGCCATTTCAGTTGCGAAGGAGGGCCATGAACGAAGCTTAGAATGAGCGGTGATCGAATGAGCCAACCATTAGGAAACAATCGAGCCTACAGATGAAGGAGGAGAGAATCATGATGCGGAAGTTAAGTTTGATCGCGGGCGTGCTGTTGCTGGCTCTACTGCTGGGCGCATGTGCCCAACCGACGGCAGAGCCGACTGAGGTGCCAGCCCCCGAACCGGTCCGGATCGGCGCCTCGCTGCCGCTGACCGGAGACTTTGCCGAGCCTGGGACGGCAGCAGGCAACGGTTATCAGGTCTGGGTGGCGATGGTCAATGAGGCGGGAGGTTTGCTGGGAAGACAGGTCGAACTGACGGTCCTGGACAACGCTAGCGACCAGGATACCGCAGTAGCCGAATATGAGAAATTGATCACCGTCGACGAAGTCGATCTGGTTGTCGGACCCTTCTCCAGCCGACTCGTAATCCCGAGTTCGGAGGTCGCTGCTCGCTACGGCTACGCCTTTGTCGAGCCGGCCGGCGGTGCGCCCGATGTCTTCAACCGAGGGCTGACCAACCTCTTCTTCGCCCAGCCTGCCCGCGGTGCGCAGCAGGCGGATCCCTTCTCGGCCTATGTCTTGAGCCTGCCGGAGGACGTCCGCCCCAAGACCTTTGCGGTCGTCAGCCAGGACGACCCCTTCACGCTAGGCGTCATGGATCGGCTGAAGGCCCAGCTGCAGGAAGGTGGACTTGAACTGGTGTTCGATGAGATCTACGCGCCGGAGACCACCGACTTTTCGGCCATCGCCATCCAGGTCGCGGAGCTAGATCCCGATCTCATTGTCGGTGGGACGATCCTTGAGGACTCGATCGGGCAGATCCGGGCTTACCAGGAGGCTGGCTATCAACCGCGGGGGGCCTTCTTCACAACCGGCCCATCGTTACCCGGGCCTTTCCGTGAGGCGCTCGGTACGGCCACGGAGGGGGTGTTCGCCGCGATGTCGTGGTACCCGGAGGCCAACGAGTTTCAGAACGCCGAGTTCGTTGCCAGGTACATCGAAACTTTCGGCGGGACCGCGGGAGATATCCCGGAAGATGCGGCCAATGCGTTCACGGTTGGACAGGTGCTGCAGCAGGCCGTCGAGGCGATTCAATCCATCGATAACGCAGCCTTGATCGAAGAGCTGCACAGCGGCACTTACCAGACTGTGGTAGGCCCGCTGAGCTTCGATGAGACCGGTGCGCCGCAGGGGAGCTTCATGATCTTGCAGTGGAGAGGCGACACCTTCGTGATCGTTGGACCACTCGGCCGCGAGCAGGCCGATCCGGTGTGGCCAAAACCGGAGTGGTAGTCCGAAGGCGAGCGGTAACTCATGGGGGAGCCGGCCTGCGCCGGTTCCCCCTTGCTTGATCTCATCTCATGAGCCTTCCTTCAGCCGGCGTTCTGATCCAGGTCGTCATCATCGGCATGCTCACCGGCGGGGTATACGCGCTGATGGTGGCGGGCCTGACATTGATCTTCGGAATCATGCGCGTGATTAACATCGCGCACGGTGCCTTTCTTGTCCTCAGCGCCTACATCGCCTACTGGCTGTTTACAACATTTGGACTGGACCCCACCCTATCAATTGTCGTGAGCGTTCCGCTCTTCTTCATCATGGGAGTTCTGATCCAACGCTATATGATTGCCCGAGTCCGGAATGATCCGGGGCTCACAGTGCTGGTCACCTTCGCGATCGCGCTCGTCCTCGAAGGGATGATGGGGGCCCTGTGGGAAACGACGGGTCGATCCGTTCGGACGGACTACACCGGTGTCGTCATCCCTATACAGCTCTCCGACATTACCGTGCGCTTGCCAATCATCCGCCTGGGTGGGTTCATTCTGGCTGTAATCGCGTTGGCTGCCCTCTACGTGCTGCTCACCAGGAGCGATGATGGCAGAGCGATTCGGGCAACGACTCAGAGCCCAGACGCAGCTCAGCTCGTCGGGGTCAATATCGCCCGGATCAAGTCACTTTCATTCGGTCTGGGCCTGGCGACCGTTGCCGCCGGCGGAGCCCTATTTAGTCTCATATGGACATTTGACTCCAGCAGCCACGAGGTCTGGATCTCGAAAATGCTTTCGATCATCGTCCTGGGTGGAATGGGCAGCCTCCCCGGTGCACTCGTTGCCGCGCTATTGATGGGAGTGGTCGAGTCGGTGGCGGCCGTGACGCTCACCACCTACCTTTCGCCCATCGTGTTCTATTTGATCCTCTTCCTCACGCTGATCTTCCGCCCTCAGGGGCTGTTCGGCACCCGAATTCGCGAGGGCTAGGTGCGAGCGGCCAAACATATTTCACGTTGGTGGCCAGCCTTCGGGCTTGCGATCCTGCTCGCTTATCCCTGGGTCCTTCGGCAGCCTTACTACCACGTGCTCGGCTTCAACGTGCTGCTCTTTGCCACGATGGCCACAAGTTGGAACGTCCTGGGAGGGTACACGGGATACAAGTCGCTGGGTCACAGTTCCTTCTATGGCCTGGGAGCCTACCTGGTTGCCATCGCCGCGACTCGACTTGGCTGGAATCCGTTGCTCAGCGCGCCGGTGCTGGCGCTCGTCGTTGCGCTGGTGGCGTTCGCCCTTGGGTGGATCATGCTGCGGACCACGGGCTCGGCCTTCGTCATCGCAACCATTGCGATGCTGCTCATCTTCCGCATCCTGGCGCTGAATCTCCGGTCAATCACCAAGGGCGCCCCGGGCCTCAGCCAACCGCTGCCTCCCTGGACACCGGAGTTCTCTCGCATGCCCTTCTACTACTACATGCTCGGAGTGCTGATCGTCGCCTTGCTGGTGTCCGCATATATCCGTCGCTCCCGTTTCGGATTGGGGCTGCTCGCAATTCGAGACGACGAGGGCAAGGCGGAGATGGTCGGGGTGAACACCACGCTCTACAAGGTGCTGGCGTTCGGTGTGAGCGCCTATTTTGTCGGTCTCGGCGGAGGAATCTGGTCTTATCACACCACCCACATCAGTCCGGTGTTTGCCTTTGACATCCTGATCGGTGTGGAGATGATCCTGATGACGATGCTCGGCGGCAGCGGAACGCTCTGGGGGCCGGTCTTGGGGGCATTCATTCTGGTTCCGGCCACGGATGTGATCCTGTTCACCTTCGGGTCCACACAGATTCACCTGGCGATTCTCGGCGCCCTGATGCTCGGGATCATCCTCTTCCTGCCGCGCGGGATTCTGCCTTCGATGGAGAAGTGGATCCAAGCCCGCCGCTCCGGGGAGTCAGCCTACGCCGGCGCGCAAACGATGGAGGAGCTGGAGCGGCTGCAACCAGGCGCAGCCAAACGCGAGCTCCTCGATTCTGAGACCGCAGGTGTGGAGCGGGTGCAGTGATGGGCGAGATGCTGAAGACGGAACGACTATCACGGAGCTTCGGTGGGATCAAGGCGGTAGATGCCTGCTCCGTGGAAGTACGCGCCAACAGCATCACCGGCTTGATCGGCCCCAACGGCTCCGGGAAGACGACCCTCTTCAACCTCGTCACTGGCGTTTACAAGCCGCACAGCGGGGAGGTCTATCTCAATGGGCGACGGACCACTGGCCTGCTTCCTTCTCAACTCTGCCATCGAGGCTTGAGCCGCACCTTCCAGATCACCCGCCTGTTCTGGGAATTGCGCGTGCTAGAAAACATGATTGTCCCCATTCGTCAGGTTGGCGTGCGGGCGCTGCTGGGACCGGATATGTATAGCCACGAAGAGGAGCGCGCCCTGGCCCTGCTGGAGCGAGTAGGTTTGTCCCATCTTCAGGATAAGCCGGCGAAAGAACTCTCCTTCGGTCAGCAGAAACTGCTGGAGTTCGCGGCGGTGCTGATGTCCGAGCCGGGGATCGTGTTGCTCGACGAACCGGCAGGGGGCGTGAACCCCACGATGATTCGCTTCATCATGGAACTGATTCGCAGCTTGAATGCGGAAGGAGTCACATTCCTAGTCGTGGAACACAACATGGGCCTGGTCATGGATCTCTGCGACCACGTCATCGTCATGGACCGCGGCCGGAAGATCGCCGAGGGCCCACCCGCAATAATCCAGGCCAATCCCGATGTCCTGGATGCCTACCTCGGGGATTGACATTAACGATGCAGCTGGAGCTCACCGATCTGGTTGCCGGTTACCTGCCTGGGGTCGATGTCTTGCAGGGAGTGGATCTGCACGTAAATGAGGGGGAGATCATTTGTTTGATTGGACCGAACGGCGCTGGGAAATCCACCGTTCTGCGTGCGGTCTCGGGATTGCTCAAGCCGACTCGCGGTCAAGTCGTCTTTGAGGGAGCCGTTCTCAATGGTCTGCGACCGGACCTGATCCTGCGGCGTGGCATCGCGCATGTTCCCCAGGGGCACAGCGCCTTCCCGGAGATGTCCGTTCGCGAAAACCTGTTGATGGGCGCCTACACGCTGCGCGACCGCAAGGAACGCAGGCGCAGAATGAAGCAGGTTTTTGACACATTTCCGGTGTTGGCGGAACGAAGGGAAGAGAAGGCCGGCAACCTCAGCGGCGGCGAACAGAAGATGCTAGAGATTGGACGGGCGCTGATGATGCAGCCCAGGATGCTGCTCCTCGACGAACCCTCGCTGGGTCTGGCGCCCAAGATGGCCAGGCTGGTGTTCGACACCATCACCCGGCTGCGAGAGCAGGCCGGGATCGCCGTGCTGCTGGTGGAGCAGAACGCGCGTAGCGGACTGGGGATCGCGGACCGAGCCTACGTGCTGGAGCTCGGCCAGGCGAAGGTCGAGGGGCCAGCCGCGGAGCTGCTGCAGGATCCGCGCATTGCCCAGCTTTACCTGGGAGGCACCGTTGTGGGATCGGGGAACTCCAAGCAGATGCCGCAGCCAGAGGGGGCAACGATTTGAGCGGCGCACTCTGGGCCCTGGCGGCCGGCCTGGGATTCGGGCTCTTCCAGGCGCTCAATCGCCGCGCCGTGCAAGGGATGGGCATCATGGTGGCGACCTTCCTCCAGCTGCTCGTCAGTGCACTGGTGTTGGCCACGGCTTCCGCGCTGACAGAGGACGTCGGTCGGCTGGCAAACGCTCCGGCAAGCGCGTGGATCGCTTTTGCGATCGCCGGTCTACTGCACTTCTTCATCGGCTGGACCTTCATGAACGCCAGTCAGAAGC
>CAYHSI010000059.1:0-9813 GCA_964359225.1 uncultured Anaerolineaceae bacterium | reverse complement strand
ATAATCGCCTCGCGCCTCCCCCCTACTTCGATCGTGGCGAGGTAGCTCAAAGGCAGAGCAGGGGATTCATAAGCCCTTGGTTGGGAGTTCAAATCTCCCCCTCGCCACCAGGTTCCCCCCGGATCGCTCGCTTCCAGCCGAATCGGCACAGATCCGGCGAGCATGAATCGCCCGTATTGATTCTATGGACAAGGGCTAGCTTCCATGCAATAATCACGGTTGGTGAGGCCAAGCCCTCGCGCCGGCACCGAGGCTTGGCTGGTACGATCAAACCCCACTGAGGACCTTCGGCTCGATCCTACAATTGAATAGCGCGGGAGGAGACGGACATGATTCCACCCCCATTTGATTACCAAGCCCCGACTTCGGTTTCGGAGGCTCTTGCGCTATTGGGCAAGAATCCCGAGGCCAAGATCTTGGCGGGCGGCCAGAGCTTGATTCCAATGATGCGATTCAGGCTTGCGTCGCCCGCAATGCTTGTAGACCTCAATCGCATCAGCGACCTGGCCTACATTAAGGAGGGCGATGGGTGGCTCCGGATCGGGGCGATGACCCGGGAGTCTGACATGGATCGATCGGATCTCATCGCCAAGAAGTATCCTCTCCTGGCGGACACGACTCACGTCGTTGCCGATCCGCTGGTCCGAAACCTGTCCACCCTCGGCGGCAACTTGGCGCACGCCGACCCGGCCAACGATCATCCGGCGACGATGATTGCTTACCGAGCAGAGATCGTTGCTACCGGGCCCAAAGGTGACCGCACCATCCCGGCGACAGAATTCTTCACGGGTCCTTTTGAGACCGGGCTCGCCCACGGCGAACTGCTCACGGAAATCCGAATTCCTGTCCCGGGCAAGAACTCCGGCGGGGCCTACGTCAAGCTGGAGCGCAAGGTTGGCGACTTCGCGACCGCCGCGGTGGCGGCCCAGGTCAGCCTGGCGAAGGATGGGACTATTGAGCAAGCCGGCCTCGCGCTGACCAACGTCGGACTCACGCCGATCCACGCTTCGGCTGCCGAACAAGCGCTGAAGGGCAAGAAGCCTGATGACACCGTCCTGAGGCAGGCCGCAGATCTTGCCGCGAAGGCCGCCAAACCCGAGCCCGACGCGCGAGGCTCGGCAGAATACAAGCGGGCACTGGTCAAGACCCTCACCGTTCGGGCCCTCCGCCGGGCGGTGGCGCGGGCGCAAGGAGCATAGCCATGAGCAACCATCACATCAAGCTCACTGTAAACGGCGCCGTCAAGGAAGGCGACGTTGAGGCCCGGCTGCTGTTAGTCCATTTCCTGCGGGAGAGCCTTAACCTCACCGGGACCCACATCGGCTGCGACACGACGTCCTGCGGCGCCTGCACCGTGCTTTGGAATGGAAGGGCGGTCAAATCCTGCACCCTCTTCGCGGTCCAGGCCGACGGATCCGAGTTGCGCACGGTTGAAGGACTGGCCCAGGACGGCAAGCTCCATCCAATCCAGGTCGGCTTTCATGAAGAGCATGGGCTCCAATGCGGGTTCTGCACACCGGGCATGATGATGGCGTCGGTGGCGCTGCTCGAGGCCAATCCCAAGCCCACCGAGGACGAAATCCGCTGGGGGATATCCGGAAATCTGTGCCGCTGCACCGGCTATGTCAATATCGTGCGGGCTGTCCAACATGCCGCCGAGCACATGCAAGGGTAGGAGGACACTATGGCAGCAGTCGCAATTCAAGGCTTGGGTCACTCGCGAAAGCGGGTCGAGGATGCCCGGTTCATTCGCGGCAAGGGCAACTACATCGATGATATGAAGGTGCCGGGCATGCTGCACGTCGCCATCGTGCGCAGCCCGTATGCCCACGCCAAGATCAAGAGCATCAAGACCGACAAGGCGCTAGCGGTTCCAGGCGTCCTGGCGGTCATCACCGGCGAGACGCTCAAGCAATACAACGTCCACAACATGCCGACGCTAATGAGCGACACTCAGATGGTCCTGCCGCTCGACACTGTCAAATACCAGTATCAGGAAGTTGCCGCGGTCCTCGGCACGGATCGGTACACCGCAGCCGACGGGGTCGCGGCGGTCGAGGTGGAATATGAACCGCTACCGGTCGTCGTAGATCCTTTCAAGGCGCTGGAGCCGGGGGCGACCAAGGTTCGCGACGACAAGGAGAGCAACCACATCTGGCACTGGGAATGGGGCGACCGGGCCGGGACCGACAAGGCGTTTGATGGGGCAGAGGTCACGGTCAAAGAGAACATCTATATTCCGCGCATCCATGTTGCCTCGATTGAGACTTGTGGCTGTATCGCCCAGTGGAACGCCACCGAAGCCCATCTCACCCTGTACATGACCACCCAGGCCCCGCATGCCATCCGCACTGTCGTTGCCCTCATCACCGGGCATCTGGGGTTGTCGGAAGAGAAGATTCGGATTGTCTCTCCGGATATCGGCGGGGGTTTCGGCGGCAAAGTCCCGGCTTATCCGGGGTATGTAATTGCTGTCGCACTCTCGATCGTGACCGGGGCGCCGGTCAAATGGATCGAGGATCGAACCGAGAACATGGCGGCCGACTCTTTCGGTCGTGATTACCACATCCGTGCGGAATTGGCCGGTAAGAAGGATGGAACCCTAACCGCGCTGCGGTTCAAGACGATCGCCGATCACGGCTACACGGATGCGGCAGCCAATCCCTCTAAGATGCCAGCCGGTCTCTTCCATATCGCCACCGGGTCGTACGACTTCAAGAACGCATTCGTTGAGGTTGACGGCGTGTACACCAACAAGCCGCCGGGCGGGATCGCCTATCGCTGTTCGTTCCGGGTCACCGAGGCGGTCCATGCCATCGAACGGATGGCCGATGTAATGGCACATGAGCTCGGGATGGATCCGGCCGACTTCCGAATGAAGAACTTCATCAAACCCGAGCAGTTCCCCTACAAATCCGCCCTGGGCTGGGAGTACGACAGCGGCAACTACGGCGCCGCACTCAGCAAGGCCATGGAAATGGTTGGCTACAAGGAGCTGCGCAAGGAACAGGCTGAGAAGCGCACGCGCGGCGAATTGATGGGCATCGGCATCTCGTCATTCACAGAGATTGTCGGCGCCGGCCCCTCCAAGGACTTCGACATCCTGGGCCTCAAAATGTTCGACTCCTGCGAGCTCCGGGTCCATCCGACCGGGAAAGCGATCGCCCGCTTCGGTACCAAGTCGCAGGGCCAGGGCCACGAGACGACCTACGCCCAGATACTCGCCGAGGAGCTGGGAATCCCTGCCGATCACATCAAGATCGAAGAGGGAGATACCGACACCGCGCCCTATGGGCTCGGAACCTATGCCAGCCGCAGCACCCCGGTTGCCGGCGCGGCGGCCGCCATGGCGGCCCGCAAGGTCCGGGCAAAAGCCAAGAAGATTGCAGCCCACCTGTTGGAGGCGGCCGAGGAAGATTTGGAATGGGAGCAGGGCAAGTTCTTCGTCAAAGGCTCTCCCGACCGGGCCAAGACGATTCAGGAAATCGCTTTTGCGGCCTACACTAATCACCCGCAGGGCCTGGAAGCCGGCCTGGAGGCGGTGTCTTACTACGACCCGCCCAATCTCACCTACCCCTTCGGATCGTATATCTGTGTGGTCGACCTCGATCGGGGCACGGGCGAGGTCAAAGTGAGGCGATTCGTGGCGGTGGATGACTGCGGGGTGCGGATCAACCCAATGATCGTCGAAGGCCAGATTCACGGCGGTCTCACGATGGGCTTCGCCCCGGCGCTCATGGAGGAAATCTCCTACGACGAGAACGGGAACATACACGGCAGCAATTTCACGGATTACCTGCTCCCTACCGCTGTCGAGACCCCCAGATGGGAGACCGGTGAGACGGTAACACCATCGCCTCACCACCCGATCGGTGCGAAGGGCGTCGGCGAGTCGGCCACCGTCGGTGCGCCGGCCGCCATCGCTAACGCAGTCGTGGATGCCCTATGGCACCTGGGTGTGCGTCACGTGGATATTCCGATCACGGCGCCGAAGGTCTGGGCGCTGCTCAAGGAACACGGCGCGACCCTCGAAGAGTGAATCTCGCTAGGATGGAGGGACAGCCAGCACATGGTCTGTCCCTCTCTTCTTTCACATGCTGACCGAGTTCCAAACCACCGCTCGCGAACTGCAGGATCAGGGAAAGCCGTTTGTGGTTGCGACGGTGGTGCGGGCCGAACGACCGACCTCGGCCACGGTCGGCTCGAAGGCAATCTTCACGGCCGAGGGGATCCTGACCGGCTGGGTCGGGGGCAGCTGTGCCGAACCGACCGTGCGGCGGGAGGCCCGCCAAGCTTTGGGCGATGGGCGGCCCCGGCTGCTGCGTCTTTGTCCACCCGAGCAGCTCGGACGTGCGGCTCAAGAGGGCGTAGTCGAAGTGGCGCTGACCTGTGTCAGCGGAGGTACACTCGAGATCTACTTGGAACCTCAACTGACTCAGCCTCACCTGGTGATCGTCGGACACCAGGCAGTTGCGCAAGCCCTGGTTACCATCGGCCAGGCGCTGGGTTATCCGGTCACAGTAATCAGCCCCGAGGCAACTCGCGATCGCTTCCCGGATGCTGATCGGGTCTTGGACCACCTGGATCTGTCGGTCATCAAATTCACACCACATACCTACGTGGTGGTCGCCAGCCATGGGAACTACGATGAGCCCGCACTGGAGGCTGCCCTGAGAAGCGAGGCCCCCTATGTTGCGCTCATCGCCAGTCAGAAGCGGGCCAATGCCGTTCGCGCTCAACTTGCCCGGGCCGGACTTTCCGAGCAGCAGCTCGGCCGACTGCGGTCGCCGGCCGGTCTCGACCTGGGTGGCACCGCCCCGGAAGAGTTGGCGGTGAGCATTCTGGCCGAAATCATTAAGTTCCGGCGGCGGTCGCCGGCGACGGAGCCGGAAGTCGATATCGGGCCGGTGCGAGAGGCGAAAGATCCGGTCTGCGGCATGATGGTCGAAATCGACACGGCCCGTTACACCCTGGTGCATGCCGACCAGACCTATTACTTCTGCTCAGCGGGCTGCAAGCACCGATTCGCAACCAAGCCAGAAGCGTTTCTTGTGAGAGGCTAGGCGTTTGCAGTTCGCTGGAACAGTAACGATCGAGGCGCCGCGGGCAGAGGTGTGGAAATTCCTCACCGATCCGCACGCGGTTGGCCAGTGCGCTCCTGGTCTCGAATCCCTGGAAATCATCATCCCGGACAAGCAGTTCAAAGCCGTGGCCGCCATCGGGTTCGGGTCGGTGAGCGTAAAGTTCAACATGAACGTCGAGTGGCTCGAACTCGATCCACCAAACCGCGGCAAGCTCAAGGGGCGAGGTTCGGCCCCTGGAAGTGCGGTCGAGGGTTCCAGTGAAATGATATTGCGGGATCTGCCGAACTGTTCCACCGACATGGATTGGACGGCAGACGTAGTGGTGTTCGGGACCATCGCCAGCCTGGCTTCCCGTTTGATGGGAGGGCTCACCCGGCGACTGACCGGCGAATTCTTCAACTGCGTTAAAGCAAAGATCGAGGGATGAAGTTCGGACCGGTCCTGGTCGAACAGGCGGCCGGCAAGATCCTCGGGCACAACCTCTCGGCCATGGACGGGCGTCGGGGGCTGAGAAAAGGGCGGCGGCTGGACGCAGACGACCTCACCCTCTTGCGTCAGGCCGGCCGCAACACGGTGTACGTCGCCGAGCTGGAGCAGGGCGATGTGCCCGAAGACGCGGCGGCCCTCCGAATCGCGAGCGCATTGAGCGGCCCTGGTCTCAGCCTCTCTGGGCCGGCGGCCGGGCGGGTCAACCTCCGGTCCGATTGGCTGGGTGTGCTCCGGGTGGCAGTTACCGGCCTGGATTCCCTGAACGAGTTGGAAGGGATCACCCTCGCCACTCTGCCCTCCCACTCAACAATCAAGCCCAACCAAATCGCCGGGACGGTCAAAGTTATCCCATTTGCACTTTCCGCGGACTTGGTTCGCCAGGCCGAGGAGCTGGCCCGCGATCGGGGGCCCCTGCTGCGGGTCGAGAAATTGGAGCCACGCAAAGTGGGTCTCATTCTCTTGGCGACTGCCGAAACCCGTGGGCGGATTCAAACTCAGTTCGCGCCGCTAAAGGAAAGGATCGAGGCGTTGGGCTCGCAGCTAGCTCGCATCGACCACGTCGACCCGGGTGAAGATGCCGCCGAGAGCGAGTTGGCGAGTGCGCTTGAAAGCCAGCTAAAGGCGGGCCTGGAGCTGATCGTCCTGGCCGGGGAGTCGGCGATCATGGATCGAGCCGACCTCGCGCCGCGGGCTGCGGAACGGATTGGCGGACGAGTGGAGTGCGTTGGTGCGCCTGTCGATCCGGGCAACCTGCTGATGCTGGCGTATCTGGGCCAGGTACCGGTTCTGGGTGCCCCAGGCTGCGCCCGCAGCCGCAAGCTCAACATCGTCGACTGGGTGCTGCCCCGCTTGCTGGCAGGTGAGCACCTCACTCGTTCTGACATCGTGGCCATGGGCCATGGCGGACTGCTGGACGATCAGCCGGAACGCCCGATGCCCCGCTCGAGTATCTGAGTTTGGATTCCACTGACGACCGCCCGCCGCCCGGGGGCCACCTGGTAGCCAACCTCGTCAATTTCGCCAGGCTGCTGCGGGCCGTGGGCATGGACGCCCATCCCTCCGGCGTCATGGATCTGGTATGGTCGCTGGACCTGATGGGAATCAAAAGCAGGAGCGAGGTGTACTACACGGCTCGCGCCCTGCTGGTCACCCGACGCGAGCAGCTTTCGCTTTTCGACCGGGCATTCGAGTTGTTTTGGCAGGCCCCGGCTGAACGCAATAGGATACCGATTGGCGGAACCCGCTCCCTCATTCCTCGGCGGAAGCCGCCGGCCGCGGGCGGATCGTCGATCGTCGGTCTCGAGGCCTTATCGCTTGAACCGCCGAAAATTGCCGGCCCGCCCGAGCAAGAGCCGCAAGCCATGCACGCTTCTCACAGCTACAGCCCGGCGGAGCTGCTGCGCCGGAAAGATTTCGGATCGCTATCGGCCGGCGAGCTCGAGGAAGTCAAACGATTGATGGCGGAGCTGGTATTGGATCTCGGAGCCCGCCGCAGTCGCCGCTGGCGCCAGGCTGGCAAGTATCCAGTGGACCTGCACTACAGCATCCGCCGGAGCCTGCACACGGGAGGAGAGCTGTTCGAGCTGTTTGGGCGCCAGCCAAAGTGGAAACCGCGGGCGCTGGTGGTTATCGCCGACATCAGCGGATCGATGGAGCGATACTCCGGCCTTCTGCTGCGCTTCATCTGTGGGATAGCCAGGAGCCAGGCTCGTCCGATCGAGTCCTTTGTGTTCAGCACCCAACTGACCCACATCACCCGCCACCTGGGGAGCCGGGATGTGGAGCGGGCCGTGGCGGAAATCACGCGGAACGTGCCCGATTGGTCCGGCGGAACCCGAATTGGTCAGTCGCTGAGGACGTTTAACTTCCAATGGGCCCGCCGGGTACTTGGCAGGGGAGCCGTGGTGCTGCTGATCAGCGACGGCTGGGACCGAGGCGACAACGAATTGCTGAGCCGAGAGATGGCCCGCCTCCAACGCAGCTGCCACCGCCTCATTTGGTTGAATCCCCTGTTGGGGTCTCCTCACTTCGAGCCGCTTACCATGGGGCTGCAGGCAGCCTTGCCCTTCGTGGATGATTTCCTGCCCATTCACAATCTGGAGAGCTTGGAGCAGCTGGCGGTCGAGCTCGACCAGTTGAGCCCGAAACGTCCTTCGAGGCGCCAACCGCGTACGAGCATGGCGAAGAGATTGAATGACAGCTGACGATCTTGTCGGATGTGTTCTGGCCGCGGGCGGCTCGACCCGATTTGGGCAGGCCAAGCAGTTGTTGCCCTTCAACGGCGATACCTTGCTGGGGTTTGTGATGCGGCAGGTCAACCGTTCCAAACTCGAGCGGATCGTGGTGGTCCTGGGCCGAGAAGCCGAGCGACTGCGAGGATTGGTCGACTGGGGCCGTGCCACGGTTGTGGACAACCTCTCTTACGGCACAGGCTGCGCCTCCTCCTTGCTGGCCGGCCTGGACGCGGCCGGCGCATGCGCCGGGATCATGCTGTTGTTAGGAGACCAGCCGGGCGTCGGGCCGGAGTTTATCGACCAGGTAAGCGACCAGTGGGGCGCGAGTCGAGCCTGGGCGAGCGCAACTCGCTACAACGATGGGCTCGGGCATCCGCTAGTCTTCGCCAGGGAGGCGTTCGGTGAGCTACGTTCCCTGCATGGCGATAAGGCGGTCTGGAAGCTGATTGAGGGTTTCCCCGCTCGGGTTGCCGAGATCAGGATCGAGGCGCCGCTTCCCCCCGACCTCGACACACCAGAAGACTACGCTCGGGTCCTGGCCGGGTTGGCCTCCCACCCGTAGCTCGCCCGCCCAGCCTCCCCTTTGCAATCCATAACTTGACCCTGACTCTCCCAGTGCGGAGAAATTAGGCTTGCCTAAATATTGATTTTGGCATAGAATACAATACTTTGGGCCACTGCCCAATCGAGAAAGGCGGTCCGAATGACCGAAGCAATCCGGCTGGAACGGCTGAGCAAGTCCTACGGAAAACAACGCGGAGTGGTTGATCTGGATTTGGAAGTCCACGCTGGGGAGGTGTTTGGATATCTAGGCCCCAATGGCGCGGGCAAAACGACCACGATCCGCTTGCTTCTGGATCTTATCCGCCCGTCGTCGGGGCGAGCCTGGATCTTCGGTCTGGACTGTCAGTCCGAGCCGATCGCGGTTCATCGACGGATCGGTTATGTGCCTGGAGAACTGGCTCTCTACCCCGGCTTAACTGGGGAACAGACCATCAAGCATTTTGCCGCCCTACGGGGCGGGGCGGACATGGCCTGGGTTAACCTGCTCGCCGATCGGCTTGATTTCGACCTGAAGCGTTCCGCCAAAGCTTATTCCAGCGGGAACAAGCGCAAACTGGGCCTGATTGTCGCCTTGATGGCGCGGCCGGAGCTGCTGCTTCTCGACGAGGCCAGCGCCGGAATCGATCCGCTCGTCCAGCAAGCCTTCTACCAAATTCTGCGTGAGCTGCGGGCGGCCGGCACGACAGTCTTTCTCTCATCCCATAACCTTCCTGAGGTTGAGCGAGTATGCGACCGGGTCGCGATCATCCGAGAGGGCAAACTAGTCGCGGTCCAGGAGATCAGCAGCCTGAAGGCCAAGGCGCTGCGCAGAATCGAGATTGTCTTCGACAATCACGTTCCAGTCGCCGAATTCGAAGGTCTTGCCGGCGTCCGCGATGTGAGCGTGACCGATCGACGCTTGACCTTCACCGTGCAAGGGTCGCTAGATTCGATCTTCAAGGCGGCGGCCCGGCACACGGTCCAAAACGTCATCAGCTACGAGCCGAGTCTGGAGGAAGTCTTCCTGACCTTCTACGAAGGAGAGGTGCCCAATGCTCTCTAGTGTCTTTGGCAAGAACCTGTACGACATGCGGCGCGGGCTGATAGGGTGGTCGATTTCAATCCTGTTGATGAACCTCTGGATCGTTACTTTCTTTCCGGCGATTCGAGAGAGTGCTTCGGCCCTCGATCAGTACCTGCAAAATCTGCCCCCGGCGTTTTTAGCGCTGATGGGTGACACCGCGAGTTTCACCACGATAGAGGGTTACCTGTCCGTGGAACTGTTCACTTTCTTTTGGCCCGCCCTCACGCTTGCCTTCGCCATCGCCGCCGGAGCCGGGACCATCGGGGCTGAGGAAGAAAGCGGGACGCTGGATCTGCTGCTCTCCCACCCGATTCCCCGCTGGAGGCTGCTGCTGGAGAAGTTTGCCGCGGTCATGGTGTTTAGTGGAATCGCGATCGGC
>CAYHSI010000058.1:0-9886 GCA_964359225.1 uncultured Anaerolineaceae bacterium | reverse complement strand
CTGAGCCATGCGGACCTCCGTCGCTATTATACCGCCGCTGCGGCGACGGGTTCAGAGGGCGCAGGTCCGAAAGCCAGCGAAGATGTTGTTGCGGTTCGGCGTATAGAAATTGCGGACCGTATTGTGGATCAGGCGCGAACGGGTCGCCCAGCAGCCGCCGCGCAGCACCTTCTGCTGCCCGAAGGACGGGGCCGAGTAGGTGTCGTAAGGATCCAGCTCGAATCCAGGGTAGGCTTCAAATGTGTCGGCAGTCCACTCCCACACGTTGCCGATCATCTGGCGGCAGCCGAAGGCGCTGTCCCCGGCGGGGAGCGCTCGCACATCGAGGCAGCCCATAGCCGCGGAGTCGAGGTTGGCTCGCTCTGGGCTGGGAATCTCATCGCCCCAGGGATACCGGCGCTTCAGGTCTGAAATCCCCCGTCCATCCGCCGCGCATTCGGCGCTGGCTGCCAGTTCCCACTCCGCTTCCGTCGGAAGGCGGCGTCCGGCCCAGGCACAGTAGGCGTTGGCCTCGTACCAGTTGACATGGATCATCGGTTGGAAGGGTTCCAAAGGGCCTAGCGCGTCGAACTGCCGCCAGAGCCAACGGTCACCAACCCGCTGCCAGTAGACAGGATGTTCCGCCTTCGCCTCCAGCCGCCACTGCCAGCCATCATCGCTCCACAACTCCCGCTGCTGATACCCACCGGCCTCGACGAAGCGCTGGAATTCGGCGTTGGTGACCGGAGTGGCGGAGATCCGATACGGGCGCAAAGCCACGGAATGGGCCCACTTCTCGTTGTCAAAGACGAAGGGTATATCGGGCGTCGCGCCGAGCCGGTACGTTCCACCTGGAACTTCCACGTCGTGCAGCTCAAAACCGGGTTCGGGAGAGGCTGGGGTTTCGGGACCTCCTGACTTCGAGAGGGTCGGAGCGGCATAGCCGAGCGTCTGGCGAATGTGGGTGAGGGTCTCCCCGTGCATATCTTCGTGGTAGGTCGCCAGGCGGTAGAAGTAAATCTCCTCGTCGCTCGGCTCGCGCTCGTCGAGGCGTTCAATGCAGTGATCTAGCACGACGGCGAGGTAGTTCAGGGTCTCGTTCCGGGAGGGGAAGTGAAGAGTCCAACGCCTGGCGTTGGCGATGTTGAACGAATCATAGAGCTGGTCGGCTTCCGGACTCAGTGGCTCGGCCCCATCTAGCCTGCGCAGAATCCAACGCTCCTGAAACCAACCGACATGTCCCACCTCCCAGAGCGGGGGCTCGATGTCCGGCATCGCCGGGCCGACCAATTGCTCCTCCGTCAGATCGGAGAAGAGTTCCAGCTCACGCTTGCGTGCATCTCTTAATTGGGCGATCAACTTGGCTGCGGCCATCGAACCCGCGATTCTTGTGACGGGCGCGCTGGTCTCCGACATGGTTCAGCGAGGGACCAAATACTGAACGCTGAATAGCTGAGCCGAATCCGTCCACACCCTCTCGACACCAAATCCGGCCCGCTCCGCGAGAGATGCGAACTGATCCAAGTCGTATTTGTAAGAAACCTCGGTGAGGATGGGTTCGCCCGCCTCGAGGGGGAACTTAGTATCGGCGAGTTGAACCACTTGGTCTTCCAGGCTGATCAAGAGCATCTCGATCCGCCCAAGCCGCTCGTCGTACTGGGCGCGATGGGCGAATTGGTCGAGGCGGAAATCCGAACCGAACCGGCTGTTGACATGGGCGAGGATGTTCAGGTTGAACTCCGCTGTCACCCCGGCCGGGTCGTTGTAGGCCGCATGAAGCAGCCCGGGATCTTTCTTGAGGTCGACCCCAATCAGCAGGCTTCCCGCGCGGCCGACCAAATCCCGCGCTCGCTGCAGAAACCCTTCGGCTTCGTGCGGATGGAAGTTTCCGATGGTCGAGCCCGGGAAGAAGGCGACCCGTCGTGCGGCATCTTCCGCGATCGAGGGAGGCACGAACGGCTGGGTGTAGTCGGCGCAGAGTGGGAGCACCTTCAGCCGCGGATAGGCTGCGGCGATGGCTGTCGCCGAGCACAGCAGCTGATCCTTAGCCAGGTCGATCGGCATGTAGGAGAGCGGCTCGCGCAGACGGTCCAGGATTATGCGAATCTTGCTGCTGCTTCCGCTACCATACTCAATGAGCACGCAGCGCTCCCCGATCAGCGCTGCGATCTCGGCGGCGTGCTGCTCCATGATGGCAGTTTCAGTCCGGGTCAGGTAGTACTCGTCGAGCGTACAGATCTTCTCGAACAGCGCAGATCCGCGCCGGTCATAAAAGAGTTTGCACGGAAGCTCCTTGGCTGGCTTCGCCAACCCGCGCAGGACCTCGTCCCGCAGATCGTCCAGCTGCGGACCCATCTCTTCTAGGTGAATTGAGGCGACAGAGGGTACGGCCGGTGTTCTCAATGAATTAGACTTCCCAGCCTCTGATGACAAGCACCTCAACAGGATACGCTGGGCGGCGCTCGCGGTCAACCGCTGGGCTTGGGTGCACTGCGCTCATCGTCGCCATTCTCCTGGTTGGCTGCGGGAAAGCCCTCGATCAGCAACCTGCCGAGCAGGGAACGGCTGAGCCGCTTGAAAGCTTGCCCACAGACCCTGACGAGCCCTACCCGCCGGCAATTGTGGTGGCGATCGAGCGGCTGGCGGAGGAGGGGGGAGTGGTGCCGCAAGCCATTGAGGTCGTGAGTTATGAAGAGGTCGAGTGGCCCGACGGATGCCTCGGCCTGCCCAGGCCGAACGAGGCGTGCAGCGAGGCCGTCACGCCCGGCTGGAGGGTCATTTTGAGCCTGGCAGGCGAAATCCACACCTTCCGTGCCGACGCGGTCGGCGCCGAGCTCAGGGAGGAATAGGATGGGTCAAGTGTTCAGCCGAATCCGGAAGCCGGTGAGGCGGGGCGGGGTCGAGCGGTATCTGCTGCTCACCCTGCTCAGCTTCGCCGCCTCCGTGGCACTCACTCGTCTGTTTCTGGAAATAGCAGGATATCCCCAGCTCGGCAACAGTGAGCTGCACATCGCCCACGTGCTGTGGGGAGGTTTGTTGCTCTTCGTGGCCGCCTTGCTGCCGCTGATCTACGCTAACCGCTGGGTATACGACGCCGGCGCGGTCCTGGCGGGGATCGGAGTCGGATTATTCATCGATGAGGTCGGGAAGTTCATTACTCAGAGCAACGACTACTTCTTTCCGGCCGCCGCCCCGATCGTCTATACGTTTTTCCTGCTGACGGTTCTGCTTTACTACCGAGTCCGTCGCCCGGTTTCCAACGACCCACGCGAGGAACTCTATCGCGCCCTGGAGGCGATGGAGGAGGTGCTCGATCACGAACTGGATCGCCGTGAGCGGGCCGAGCTGGAGACCTCCCTGGATCGGATCGCGGCCGAGGGTCAGTTTCGCGACCTGGCTGAAGCGCTGAAGGGCGTTCTGAGCTCAGAAGATCTGATGCTGGTGCCCAGGCGGCTCGGCCGCCTCGAAAGGTGGGTCCGAGCTGCGCTGGTGCTGGAGGCGCGCTGGATCACTCCGATTCGCCATCGAGCGATCCTGGCGGGTGGGCTCTTGGCTGTGGGTGCGGTCACGCTGGCGAGAACCATCCGCTTGATGGTTGGCGGTGGTTCGCTGGGGCGGGTCTCGGAAAAGCTCTCGGAGCTCGTCCTTGGCGGCCGGATCGGGTCCGATCGCCAGCTCGGGCTGTTTCTGGTTGAAGTGGCGATGGAGGCGGCGGTTGCGACGTTGCTGATCTTGGGAGCGGCGCTGCTGATTCTGGGGCAGGATCGGCTCGGGGTAGGGTCGGCCTATGCCGGGCTGCTGCTGTCGCTGACGGTGGTCAACCTGCTGGTGTTCTACTTCGAGCAGTTCTCGACGATCGTGACGGCCGCGGTGCAGTTCGTTCTGCTGGTTGGCGTGCTGCGCTACCGAAACCGGTTTCTGACCCCACGAAGGGGCGCTAGCCCGCAGGCTTAGGGTCGTTGAAGATCCGCTCCCCGGCCCGGATCGGGACCTTGAGCCGGTTTTCGGGCGGGGTAATCGGGCAGGACCAGCGCTCGTTGTAGGCACAGTACGGGTTGTAGGCCAGGTTGAAGTCGACTTGGAACCGGCCGTCCGCCAGCCGCTCCGGCTCCAGATAGCGGCCAGTGCCGTAGGTTGCTTGGCCAGCCAGCGAATCGGCGAATGGCAGAAAGTAGCCGTTCTCATTCTCGAAGATCGTGAGCTCGGCCGGCTGCCATTCCACCTCGAACTTGAACCGGCCATACCGCCGATAGGTCTGAACGGCCCCGGTGTTGGTCTGGATCTTGACTTCCTGTTCCTCTGGGAACCGGCTGACCTCGGCCGAGAGCCGCAGCTCCGGGTTCTCCGGGAAGTAGCTGAGCCCGCGGAAGGCGGCCCGCTGGTCCGGGAGGAGCGGGCTATCATGGCTTTCGCGGAAGAATTCGTCCTTCTCTTTGCGGAATTGTTCCAATTCGCTCATCGCAGCTCTGTTTGGTCTGGCCAAAGACCGCTTATATCACACCCGTCAAGGGCGAGCGGGGTCTGACCTGCCTCCAACGCGGTGTTAACGATCCTCATGCGCGCCTCGGGTATGATTGGAAAGCTTAACCCTCGGTGAGGTGAATTCGAATGGCGAAGATTATTGGGATTGACCTGGGCACGACCAACAGCGTCGTGGCGGTCATGGAGGGCGGCGACCCGGTCGTCATCACGACGGCTGAAGGCGGCCGGCTATGCCCCTCGGTCGTGGCGTTTACCAAGACCGGCGAGCGGCTGGTTGGACAGACCGCCAAGCGCCAGGCAGTGGTGAACTCGGAGAACACCGTCTATTCCATTAAGCGCTTCATGGGTCGCAGGCTCGACGAGGTCGAGACCGAGCGCAAGATGGTCTCCTTTGAGACCGTGAAGGGCGCCAGCGACGACGTGCGGGTGAAGATCCCGGTCAACAATCGTGAATACACCCCGCAGGAGATCTCGGCGATGGTACTGGCCAAGCTCAAGGCCGACGCCGAGGCCCATCTGGGAGAGCCGGTCAGCAAGGCAGTGATTACGGTTCCGGCCTATTTCAACGACTCCCAGCGGCAAGCGACCAAAGACGCCGGGAAGATCGCCGGATTGGAAGTGATGCGGATCATCAACGAGCCGACCGCGGCCGCGCTGGCCTACGGGCTGGACAAGAAGGAAAACGAAACCATCCTGGTCTTCGACCTGGGCGGTGGCACGTTCGATGTCAGCGTGCTGGAAGTGGGCGAAGGGGTAGTAGAAGTCAAAGCTACCAATGGCGACACGCATCTGGGAGGCGACGATTGGGATCAGCGGATCCTGAATTGGATCGCCGATGAGTTCAAGAAGGATCAAGGCATCGACCTGCGGCAAGATCGGCAGGCGCTGCAGCGACTGCGGGAGGCGGCTGAGAAGGCCAAGATCGAGCTGTCCTCCGTAAGCGAAACTGAGATCAACCTGCCTTACGTGTCGGCAGACGCTTCCGGCCCCAAGCACCTTCAGCTCAAGCTGAGCCGGGCCAAGTTCGAACAACTTTCCGAGGAATTGGTTGCCCGCATACATGGGCCGTTCGACGCGGTGCTCAAGGATGCCGGTTTGAAGCCCAGCGAGGTGGATGAAGTGGTGCTGGTGGGCGGTGCCACTCGCATGCCGATGGTGCAAGACCTCGTGCGCTCCCGCACCGGCAAAGAACCCCACAAGGGCGTCAACCCGGATGAGGTCGTGGCCGTCGGTGCCGCCATCCAGGCTGGTGTGCTTGCCGGCGATGTGAAGGATATCTTGCTGCTGGACGTCACGCCGCTTTCGCTGGGGGTCGAGACCCTGGGTGGCGTGATGACCACCTTGATCGAGCGCAATACGACCATCCCGATCAAGAAGACCGAGACCTTCTCAACCGCCGAAGACAGCCAGACTGCGGTCGACATCCATGTGTTGCAAGGCGAACGCTCGATGGCGGGGGATAACATGACCCTGGGGCGCTTCCGGTTGGAAGGTCTGCCGCCCGCGCCGCGGGGAATCCCGCAGGTCGAGGTGACCTTCGATATCGACGCCAACGGGATCATTAACGTGAACGCCAAAGACAAAGCCACTGGCAAGCAGCAATCGGTCACCATCACTGCCTCCACCAATCTGAGTAAGCAGGACGTGGAACGGATGGTTGAGCAGGGTAAACAGCACGCGGCTGAGGATCGAAGCCATAAGGAACTGGCCGATGCCCGCAACAACGGCGATAACCTGGCCTACCAGGCCGAGAAGACCCTGCGCGAACTCGGCGACAAAGTCCCTCAGGCCGACCGCGAGCGGATCGAGGGAAAGGTCAAGCAGCTGCGCGAGGTGATCCAGGGGGACGACCTCAGCCAGATCAAGCAGCTCTCCGAAGAAGTCCAGCAGGCCAGCTATGCCCTGAGCCAGCAGCTAAATGCGCAGCAGGGCCAAACTCCCCAGCCCCAGCCGGAAGGCGGCCCGCAAGGCGCGGCCGAAGGCGAAGGTGATGATGACGTGGTGGAGGGCGAGTTCCGGGAAGCATAGGTCGAGGGTGGGGATGACCGACGCCGCGCTGCAGGATCTGCAGCTGGAGGTCGAGGAGGCACTCTGGCAGTACGACCCGATCCGGGAGGCGCTTGGCGCGCTGCAGATCGAGGCCCGGCCGGATGGCCAGGTAGAGATTGCCGGCCCGGTCCGTTCCGGGTCGATCAAAGATGGGATCCTCGCCACCGTACGCCGGCT
The DNA here is from genome assembly GCA_964359225.1 of uncultured Anaerolineaceae bacterium. Classification (GTDB taxonomy): domain Bacteria; phylum Chloroflexota; class Anaerolineae; order Anaerolineales; family E44-bin32; genus JADFRG01. Next base: position 3,199 of record CAYHSI010000058.1, on the reverse strand, counting down.
GCCGGGAGTGGTCGGGGTGATCGATCGGATGTTGCCTGACCCGAAGCTCGAGTTGGTGATTGCCAAGGCCATCGACGCGGATCCGGGCCTGAAAGCGCTGCCCCCGGGCAGCGTGTCCGTTTACAGCCATCTGGGCCGGGTTTCCCTGGTGGGTAAGCTCCCCAATGAGGCTCTACGTCGAAGGGTCCTCGAGGCGGCCCAGGGAGTAACGGGTGTCCGGCGGCTGGTCGACCGGCTGGGCTAGCCCTCAGATGACAGTTTTCCCATCGGCTTAGGAGTTCTTTCCTTGTCACCGCTTAAAGTCACAAGCTATAATGGGTTGCCAGACCCTTCGCCCGCCCCGAATCGGCAGGCTACGTACCCTCCGGAAGTGGTCGGGCTGCGTGAACTTCGCTCGGCCGTTGCCTCTCCGAACCGCGGAGCAAGAGACACTCTGGCAGGAGGTGTTGCCACGTGATCCTTCCCAAGTACGCCTACTTCCAAGGAAAATTCGTTCCGTACGGCGAAGCCAAACTGGGCCTGCTCACCCATTCGCTGAACTATGGGACAGCGGCCTTCGCCGGCATCCGGGCATACTGGAACGATGAGGAAGAACAGCTCTTTGTCTTCCGCCCGCTGGATCATTATGAGCGGCTGCTGAACTCAGGGAAGCTGCTGTGTGCCGAGGTGCCACACACCAACGGTGACCTTCGAGACATTACCCTCGAGCTGCTCCGCATGGAGGGCTATCGAGAGGATTGCTACATTCGTCCGCTGCTCTACAAGGCGGACGAAATTATTGGTGTCAAGCTTCACGGCCTGACTGACGAGTTGGCGATCTGTGCCCTACCCTTTCACAAGTATGTGGAGCATGACGACAGCGCCCATGTCACGATCTCTTCCTGGCGGCGGGTCGACGACAACGCCATACCGGCCCGGGGGAAATTCAGCGGCGCCTACGTCAATACTGCGTTTGTCAAGACCGACGCGCTGCGGGGCGGCTTCGACGAAGCCCTGGTGCTGAACCAGGACGGGCACCTGGCCGAAGGCAGCGCCGAGAACGTCTTTATGCTCCGGGGCGGCGTGCTGGTTACTCCATCGATCACCGAGAATATTCTGGAAGGTATCACTCGGCGGACCGTCATCGAGCTGGCCCGGGAGGAGTTCGGTCTGGAAGTGATCGAGCGCCCGATCGATCGGACCGAAGTCTTTCTCTGTCAGGAGCTCTTCCTGACCGGCACCGCGGCCCAGGTCACAGCTGTGACCCAGGTGGACTTCCGGCCAATCGGCGAAGGAGTGATGGGCCCGGTCACCTCCCGGATGCGAAAGATTTACGATGACGCGGTACGCGGCAGGCTTCCGCGCTATTCCCACTGGGCGGAACCCGTCTACCTAAAAGAAGCTGTTGCTGTGAAGTGATCTGGCGGGCAGTCGCCCCGCCTCGATCATGCTCAGCTCCTGCCGACCCCCGGATCCTCCGGGGGTCTTTCATCTGAAATGAACTTCCGACCGAGACGCCTGCTTGGGATGCTGCTTGGCACTGCCGGGCTGGCCGGGCTGCTGACCGCCAGTGGGCTCGGGCTCGCCCGATTGGGTCAGGGGCTGATCTCGCCCGGAAGTTTGATCTGGATTGTGGCGCTGCTGGTTGCGCTGCCGCTCGCTCTGCTGGTCGGGTACCGGCTGTTCGGCCTGGCCAGCGCAAGCTATCGGATCGATCGGGACGGGCTGTATGTGCGCTGGGGTCTGGTCTACGAGCAGCTTCCGATCGCCTCGATCGTTTCGATCCAGCCGGCCAGCGAACTCGGCGGGCCCCAACGTCCGGCCTTCGGGTTCTGGTGGCCGGGCTGTCTGGTTGGGCGAGGTCGGACCGACCAGGATCAGGAGGTGGAGTTCTTCGCCGGCTCAGGCGAGCGGGTGATCGTGAGCGCCCGCGGCGGGCGGTCGCTGGCCATCGCTCCGCCGGATGCGGCGGCGTTCCAAAGCGCGTTTCTTTCCGCGACCCGGATGGGCGCGCTGGAAAGCATCCCGGAACGATCCGACCGGCCGGACTTCCTGCTCACCCGGATCTGGAAAGATCGGGTGGCCCGCGGAATGATCCTGGCCGGATTGGCCCTGCCCCTGCTAGGGCTGACGGTTCTCGTACTCAAGGCGCCCGGGTTGCCCGAGCGAGTCCCGTTCGGCTTCGGCCCCGGGGGCGAGCCTGGACCCCTGGCACCTCCCGGGCGATTGCTCCTGCTCCCAATGATTGCCGGCCTGATATGGTTGGTCGATCTGGTGCTTGGCAGTTGGTTCTACCGGAGCAGCTCGGAACGGCCGCTGTCTTACGGTTTGTGGGGCGCGTCGGTCGTGAGCGCGGCGCTGCTTGGCGGCGCGGCCCTTTACCTGACGTCAGCCGCGGTCCGCTGAGTCTGATTCAGCTGGGCCCATGCGGCTCGTGGAGCCAGCACGACACCCAGTGGCCAGGTCTGAGCTCGATGAGGGTCGGTTCGCGCTGCGGGCAGATGTCGTTCATGACCTGGGGGCAGCGCGGATGGAACCGGCAGCCGGAGGGTGGGTTGAGCGGGCTGGGGACATCGCCGGTCAGAATGATCCGGTCTCGCTTGTGGCGCGGATTAGGCACCGGAACCGCGGAGAGCAGCGCCTGGGTATAGGGGTGAAGCGGGTTGTTGAACAGCTCCCGAGTAGGCGCGATTTCCACGAGCTTGCCAAGGTACATCACCGCTACCCGGTCGGAGATGTGCTCGACCACGCTCATGTTGTGAGCGATGAAGAGGTAGGTCAGCCCCAGATCCTGCTGCAGGTCGCGCAGCAGATTTAGGACTTGGGCTTGGATCGAGACATCCAAAGCTGATACCGGTTCATCCGCAACGATGAACCTGGGGTTGAGCGCCAGAGCGCGGGCGATTCCGATTCGTTGGCGCTGGCCGCCGGAGAACTCGTGAGGGTAGCGTTTGGCGTGGTAGTCCTCCAGGCCAACCCGCTGCAGCAGCTCGAGGACACGGTTGTGCTGTTCACGGGCGGACCCAACTCGGTGGATCTTCAGTCCCTCTGCCACCGATTCGCCGATCGTCTTTCTAGGATCGAGTGACGAGTATGGGTCTTGGAACACGATCTGCATGGAGCGGCGCAGGGTCTTGAGCTCGGACTGGGAGAGGGCGGTGATATCGGCACCGGCGAAGTGGACCGAGCCGGAAGTCGGTTCAATCAGGCGGAGGATCGC
>CAYHSI010000057.1:0-10183 GCA_964359225.1 uncultured Anaerolineaceae bacterium | reverse complement strand
GGCATGCCAGACCGCCTGGTTGATCGAATGGGCGCCAAGGCTGCCCCCAAAGGCCAGCACCACCGCTCGCTCGGGATCGAGGCCGAGCTGGCGCCGGGCCTCCGGCTTCGGCAGCGGGCGCAGCTCGGGACGGGTGGGATAACCGGTCACGACGACCCGTTTGCGTCCGTAGTCCTGTCTGGCCTCCGGCGCGGTGACCGCGACCGTATCGGCGAATCGCGAAATCAAACGCAGCGCCAGGCCCGGCTGCAAATCCGGCACGTAGGCCAGGGTCGGAATGTGACGACCCGCTAATGCCACCGGTACCCCAACATAGCCTCCGGTCAACAGCATCACTTGAGGTGTGAAATCCTTCACAATCCGGCTTGCGGCCCGCACGCCCCGGGCGAGCTGCCACAGGTTTCCCGGAAGCGCCCCCAATCCAACTCCGTGGACCCCGGCGGCCGGAATCGGCTCGAAGCGCAGCCCGGCCCGCGGCACGAGCTGTTCCTCCATACCGCCCTGCCCCCCGATCCAGAGCACCTCAGCCTGCCCGCTGAGGGCGTGGACGACGGCCAAGGCGGGATACACGCCTCCGGCGGTCCCCCCGGCCGATATCAATAGTCGCAAGCGGTCTCTTTTCCGGCGTTGGCCCGGCGCCCCTCGAGACATTCAGCAGCAGGCCGACTCCGGCCAGGCACGCCACCAGGCTCGATCCGCCAAAGCTAAAGAAAGGAAGCGCGTTGCCGGCGAACGGCAACATCCCAAGCAGCACCGACATGTTGATGAAGGCTTCCACTCCGATCCAGAAGGTGACTCCGCCGGCCAGCAGCGAGGCCAGCCTGTCGGGGGCAGTGGTGGATATCTTGAATCCCCGCCGCAGCAGAGCCAGGAAGAGCAGCAAGACAAAGAGTGCGCCGACCAGCCCGAGCTCTTCGCCGAGCACCGCGAAGATGCTGTCGGTGTGGGGGGCCGGAAGCAACCCGAATTTCTCGCGGCTGGCACCCAGCCCGCGACCGAGCACGCCCCCGGCAAAGAAGGCTTGCAGCGAGTGCTGCACGTGGTAGGAGGCCTTCTCGATGTCGACCAATCCGGCCAGATAGTCGTCCCAGCGGGCCCGGCCGGTGTTGGTTACCCGCACCAGCAGGTAGCCGACGGTCGCGCTGCCCCCGGCAATCAGCAGCGACTGCGAGAGTTTGCTGCCCGCCAGGTAGAACAAGGTCAGGGCGACCGCTGCGATGGTGAGCACCGCGCTCAGATCGGGCTGCAGCAAGATCAGCCCACCCACCAGCCCAATGATCATCATCAGCGGCAGGAAACCGTACCCCCAGGAGGACAGCCGGGGCCCTTTCGATTCCATCCAGACCGCCAGGTACACGATCAGGGCCAGCTTGGCTAACTCGGAGGGTTGAACCGAGTTGCCGAGGATGGCCCGCCGCGGCCCGTCGCCCGGATTGACCAGCAGCACGACGACGAGGGCCAGGATACTGAAGGCCATCGTCGGCAGGGCGAGTTTGCGCAGCCAGCCAACCGGCAAGAAGGCCGCGATCCCCATGGCCAGCAGACCGTAGGCCACGTTGACGAGCTGGCGGCGGAACAGTTCGTTGGCGTCTTGGTACAGGCGCCAGGAGACGTCCCAGCTGGCCGAGTACACCATCACCAGGCCCAGCGAGAGCATGGCCCCGATCAGCAGCAGCAGCCACAGGTCGAAATTAAGGTTCGGCCGGCGCAGAGCCGCTCTCACAGCGTCTCCACCAATTGCTTGAAACGCTCGCCCCGGGCGGCGAAATCGACGAACTGGTCGTAGCTGGTCCCGCCCGGCGCCAGCAGCACCACATCTCCAGGATTGGCGACCTGGGCCGCGGCGGACACTGCTTCCTCCAGCCCTGCGACCACGGCCGTCGAGAGCGGTCGCTCGGGTACCCCGGTCGCCCGTAGCGCCCGCTCAACCATGGGAGCGAGCTCGCCGAAGAGAACCAGATGGTCCACCCGATCCTGAATCAGGCGGATCAGGTCGTTCCAAGGCAGACCTTTGTCGCGCCCGCCAAGCAGCAGGACGATTGGCTCGCCAAACGAGCGTAGGGCGGCGGCGGTCCGCTCCGGCGCGGTGGCAATTGAGTCGTTGTACCAAGCGGCCCCCCGCAACCGCCGCACGAACTCCAGCCGGTGCTCGACGCCCTTAAAACCCTCCACCCCGGCCTGCATGGCCTCCGGCTCGATCTCGGCGGCAGATGCGATCGCACAGGCAGCCAGGACATTGAGCAAATTATGCGATCCGCGCAGGGCGATCGCTTCCAGCGGAAATAGGCCCCGCGGCGCGCCATCAAGCTGCAGCCGCAGCTCGCCGTCCTCGACGAACGTGCCGGGCTCCGGCGACGGGCGAACCCCGAACGTGATCCGGCGTCCGCGCACTTGGTCGCGCAGCGCCCAGGCTCCGGGATCTTCTCGCCCGAGCACCGCCAGCTCCGAACTCGATTGATGGGCCAGGATGTTGGATTTGGCCGCGGCGTAGGCCTGCATGTCTCGATGCCGGTCGAGGTGATTGGGGGTCAGGTTCAGGATCGAAGCGAGCTGCGGACTTAGGGTCATCAGCTCGAGCTGGAAGGAGGACAGCTCCATCACCACGAAGTCCCGCGGGCGAATCTGATCCAAATCGCTGATCAGCGGGCGGCCAATGTTGCCTCCCACCCAGACCGAGCGATCCATGTTGTGGGCCGCGGCGCGGGCCATCCGCCCGACCAGCTCGGTGGTGGTGGTCTTGCCGGCCGAGCCGGTGATCCCGATCACCGAGGCCGGGCTGGCCTCCAGAAAGAGCTGGGCGTCGTTGGTCACCCGGATGCCCTGAAGGCGGGCCTGCCGTGCCAGCGGCAGATCGGCGGGAACCCCGCCGGAAAGGCACAGCAGGTCCGCGCCTTCGAGCAACTCGGGCGGATGACCGCCCACGATGAATTCGACTGAGGTGTCTTCGAGCTCCGACATCTCCGCAGTCAGTTCGACCTCCGGTTTCATATCGCTCACCACGACTTGGGCGCCGCGCTCCGAAAAGTAGCGGGCCAGCGCCTTTCCCTGGCGGGCCAATCCCAACACGACCACCCGGGAGGCTTCCACATCCGTCGGCCTACGACCGCCCGGCCCGCTTGCGGGCAGGTTTCTTCGGCGGGGCGGCCGAGGGCGGCTTGCGGGCTGGTCTCGTCTGGGCGGCCGAGCGCGGCTTAGGCGACTTGGCCGGGCTGCGCTTGCGGGCTGCCCGCGCCGGGCGGGGGGTCTCCGCCGGTTCGTCATCGACCCCGATCCAGAAATGGCCGGGCCGGATGCCGGGGCCGCGGCGGACCAGCACCCCGTTGACCCGCAGCTCCTCGGCCTCCAGCATGCTCGGATGGACGATGCACAGGTTCGGTTTTTGGCCGTGTTTCTCGACGTAAAACGCGGCCGCCTTCTCAATCCGCTCTTTCAAGGCCAGTGGGCTTTCGTCGTACCAGAGCATTCCGATATTCATCCGGTTCCTCTCAAATCAGGGCCAGCGCGACCCCAACCATCGCCGATAGCAGGCCCACCAGCCAGAAGCGCTGGACGATTTGGGTTTCGCTCCAGCCGCTGAGCTCGAAGTGGTTGTGCAGCGGCGCCATCTTGAATAACCGCCGGCCCTTGGTGAGCCGGAAGTAGCCCACCTGCAGGATGACACTCACCGTGACGCTCACCGGGATGATGGCGATCACCGGTAGCAGCGCCCACTGGCCGGTCATCAGCGCGACCACCGCCAGGGTTGCCCCGAGCGCCAGCGATCCGGTGTCGCCCATGAACAGCTCGGCCGGATGGGCGTTGAACCAGAGAAAGGCGAAGACTGCCCCCACCACCGTGAAGCAGAAGCGAACCAGAAAGACCTGCCCCTGCAGCAGTGCGATCGCACCAAAGGCGGCGAAGGCGGTCGCCGAAATCAGCCCGGCCAGCCCGTCCAATCCATCGGTGAGGTTCACCGCGTTGCTGGCCCCCACGATTACAAACATGGCGATCGGCACGTATAGAATCCCTAGCTCGATCTCCTCCGGCACGTTGGGCAGGAAGAGGTCGGGCGAGCCGAGCACGTACTTGAGTCCGATCGCGGCGACCAAGGCCAATGCCACCTGGGCCGTGAATTTCCAGCGGCCGCGCAATCCCTCGCCGCGACCGCCCTCGCGCACCCCCAGCCAATCGTCGAGTGCTCCGATCAGGGCGTAGCCCAGCATGATGGCCATCGGGAGCAGGATCGAGCGGCCGATGACGGTCAGCTCGCTGAGTATCGAGACCAGGTTGAGCACTCCGGTGATCAGCAGCACCGGGATGATGAACAGCCAGCCGCCCATGGTGGGCGTGCCGAGCTTGGTGAAATGCCGCTGGGGACCTTCGATCCGGATCGATTTGCCCACCTTCAGCAAACGCAGCACCTGGATCAGCGGCCCGCCCCAGATTACCGTGAGCAAGAACGTGATCCCACCGAGCGAGAGGGCGGCCGCCGCCTGCGTCAATCGGACACCTCCAGCTCGATGACGATCTGGTCCATGTGGATTCCGCGGGAGCCTTTGATCAGGACCACATCGCCGGGGCCGATCCGGCCCCGCAGATACTCGACCGCGGCCTTGCTGTCAGCGACCGAGGCCAGCCCGGATTTCGGCAGCCCGGCCCGCAGCGCCTCTTCACCAATCCAGCGAGCTCGTTCACCCACCGTCACCAACTCATCCACCACTTCGGCGGCCCGGGCGCCGACCATCCGGTGGCCGCGCTCTTCGAACTCGCCGAGCTCCAGCATGTCGCCCAAAACTGCGACGTGGCGACCCTCCAGTTCTTCGAGCAGCTTGAGGGCGGCCAGGACCGAGGGCGGCGCCGCGTTATAGGTATCGTCGAGCAGCAGCGAACCGCCAGGCCCGCTGACTGCCACCAGCCGCAATTGGCTGTGGGTCTGGGTGAGCCCGGTGATGATCTCGTCCCAGTTCATGCCTTCGGTGAGTCCGACTGCCGCGGCCCGCAACGTGGTGTGGACCGAATGCTGCCCCAGCAGCGGCACCCGCACGTGAAACGTCTCGCCGAGGTGGTGCAGCCGGAAACGCACCCCCTCCAGACCGAGGCCCTCCACGTCGCTGGCCCACAGGTCGGCTTCGGGCGAGAGCCCGTAATAGAACACCCGGGCCCGCGTGCGGGCGGCCATGCCCCGGACGTGCTCGTCGTCGATGTTCAGAATGGCGACCCCTTCCGGGGCCGGCGGCAGGTTTTCGACCAGCTCGCTCTTTCCCTGGATGATCGCTTCCAGGCTGCCGGCTCGCTCCAGGTGCACTTCACTCACGTTGGTAACGACCCCCACCTGCGGACGGGCGATCTCGCACAGCAAGGCGATTTCTCCGGGGACGTAGAAACCCATCTCGAGCACGGCCCGATCGTGGGCGGAGCTGGCTTGCAGCAGGCTGATCGGCAAACCGATCTCGTTGTTCAGATTGCCGCGATTCTTGTGGGTGCGGAAGCGGCGCTGCAGGATCTCGGCGGTCAACTCTTTGGTGGTCGATTTGCCGACGCTGCCGGTGATTCCAATGACCCGCATCGGAAGCTGGGCCCGCCAATGTTTGGCGGCTGCCTGAAGGGCGAGCAGGGAGTTCTCGACTCGCAGACAGACCGGCAGTCTCAGGGCGGCCGGATCGAATTCGCCCCGCAGATCCAGCTGGTTGAAGTCCGCTCCCATTGGGCGCTCGACCAGTGCCGCGATCGCACCGCGGCGGAAGGCCTGCGCCACGTAATCGTGCCCGTCGCTGCGCTCGCCCGGCAGCGCTACGAACAGGCTGCCGGAGATCGCCAGGCGCGAGTCGGTAGCCGCGTCGGTAATGACTTGATCGAGACCCTCCAGCCGGCGGCCGGTGATCCCTTCGATGATCGTCCCCAGCCTCAACATCGGTCCTCGGGCAATCCGGTCCAGAATCTTAGCCAGCTCGCTCTCCGGTTCGACGGCGGTGAGGAAGGACGGCAGCAGCTCCAAGGAGGCATCGGCGAGCCTCATCCAGACGCCATCCGCAGGGCGTCCGGCGCAATCTCCAAGAAGACCACCAGCCGCCGGGCGACTTCCTGGAAGACCGGAGCGGCGACGACCGAACCCCAGGGGGAAGCTTCCGGCTTGTCGAGCCGCACCAATACGACAAAGCTCGGGTCGTCGATCGGTCCCCAACCGATGAATGAAGCGATCGTCCAGTGCGAGTCATATCCAAACTCGGTGGGAATCTGGGCGGTGCCGGTCTTGCCGGCAATCTGATAGCCAGGGACGCTGGCGTAGGCCGTCTCGCCGGTCAGGCTGGCGGATAGCATTGTCGTCATATCCGCAGCGGTCTCTTCGGAGATCGGGCGGCCGATCACGGTGGTTTGAGGCGAATAGGCACCGTTCGGACCAATCACCTGGCGGACGACGTGGGGCTGGACCATCAGGCCCTGGTTAGCCACCGCGCTGACTGCTACCAGGAGCTGGATCGGGGTAAGCGACACGCCCTGTCCAAAAGCGTTCGTCCCCAGATCAGACTCGGTCCACTCGGGATGGCGGGGGGTGCGCAGCTGCCCAGGCACCTCACCCGCCAGGTCGATGCCGGTCAGCTGGCCGACTCCGAAGGCCCGCAGGTAGTTGTAGAGGGTCGAGGCTCCTAGCCGATCGGAGGCGACCCAGGCCAGGCAGACGTTGAGCGAGTGCTTCATGCAGCCCAGCATGCTCTGGGGTCCCCAGGCATCGCCGTCCCAGTTGCGAATAGTATTGCCGCCGACTTCGATCTGGCCGGTGTCGATGAACTCGGTGTCCGGCTCGACGACTCCGGCGTCGAGGGCGGCGGCCATGGTGATCACCTTGAAGGTGGACCCGGGCTCATACATGGCGCCGACCGCCGGCGCGATCACCGGCTCTTCATCCCCGGCTACGGTCAGCCAGGGCTCGTAGGCGTTGGGATCCAGGATCGGCCAGGAGGCCATGGCCAGGATCTCGCCGTTGCTGGGATCCATGACCAGAATCTCGCCGTGCTCCGACCCCGAGCTCTCGATCGCCTTGGCCAACTCCAGCTCCACCATCTGCTGGATGTCGGTATCGATCGTGAGCACCAGGTTGACCCCGGCGGGCGGGTCGGGCTGGAGGCGGGCTTCCGGCGCGATCATCGGCCGGGCAATGGTGATCGGCTTGCCTGCCAACCACTCGTCATAGAAACCCTCGACTCCGAAGAACCCCTGGCCTTCCTGGTTGACGAATCCCAGCACGTGTCCGGCCAGGCTGCCGGCCGGATAGATCCGGGTCGGCGCCGGCACCAGGGCCAGCCCACTCAAATCGGGGGCGAGCGGATCGGCCAGGAATCCATTGAGGGCACTGGCGACAAACTTGTCGACGGTGATCGGCAGCGGCTCGCCGGCGCTGCCGGTGCGGGTCAGCCGGATGCGGTACTGGCCGCGGGCCACCCAATCCACACTGAGCTGGGAGTAGAGCTGCTCGAGCGGCAGCACCAAGGTCTTGGAGAGCACGTCGGCGATGGAGAGCCGACTCGCAGCGGTCAACTGGCGGGTTTCGATCTCAATGACGTACGAAGTCGTATTGCCGGCCAGGAGCCGGCCGTTGCGATCGAAGATCAACCCGCGAGCCGGCACCAGCCGTTCGAGCCGAGTGACCCCTTCGTCCTTGCGGGCGGCGAATACCGGTGCGTAGGTGCCGAACTGCACCCGAACCAGCTGGACCAGCAGTCCAGCGGTGAGCAGCGCCATCCCGAACATCACCACCCGAATCCGGTTGGCGGAGACTGCGGCGGGCGGTTCCCCGGCGGCCTCGCCGGTTCCCCGAAAGGAGGCCGCGGTGATCTTGCCGCTGGCAGCCAGCGGACCGGCGGGCAGGTTCGAGCCCGCGGTGCGCGGGCCACGAGGCTTGAAACCGGGAAAGCGCTTCACTCGCCCAATCCTTTAAGGAAAGCAGTCAGCCGCTCACCCAGGGTTTCGGTGTAGCTGGGGGACAACATACCGAAGCGATTGGTGTCCGATCGCGGCGGCCGGGGAGCGACGAAGCTCGGGTCGCTGATCGCGCCCTCGACCCGGATGTATTCCACTTCCTCGGGCTTGACCGGGCGGAAGCCGAAATAGGCGGCCCGGGCCATCATCAGCTCCGGAGCGGTCAGTCCGGCGTAGGTGGCGTTCAACTCGGCGTTGGCCCGCGCCAGGAGCTCTTGCTGTCGCTCAAGCACCAGCAGCTCCCGGCCGGCCCGGGCCACTTTGGCGTTGACTGCCAGGTACAGGCCGCCCAACACGAGCAGCCCCACAATCCAGAGCGCCGTCCGGCTCGTGGCGCGAATCTGGAGCCTCCATGGGGCTTGTTTGAATGCCTGGGGCATGTGTCTTCCGATTACGTTCTGCAAGCTTCATGCCACCTTGGAACCCTCAGGCCGCTTCGATCTTCTCGGCCGCCCGCAGTCGTGCGCTGCGGGCGCGTGGGTTCTGGTTTACCTCCTCCGGCTCCGGTCGGACCGGCTTGCGGTGGATCAACCGCAGCCGGGCCGGCCGCTCTTCGGAACTTCGACTGGCTTCCCGGCAGAACCGCTTCACCAGCCGGTCTTCCAGCGAATGAAATGCAATGACCACCAACCGCCCGCCCGGCCTCAGCAGGTCCATTGCCTGCGGCAGCGCTTCGTCCAGGGCAGTCAACTCCTCATTGACCTCGATCCGCAGCGCCTGGAACGTGCGGGTGGCCGGATGGATCCGACCGCCCCTGCTGCGGACCGCCCGGGCGATCACCTGGGCCAATTGAGTGGTGGTCTGCAGCGGCCGGGCCGCCACGATCGCCCGAGCGATCCGCCGAGCCTCTCGGTCCTCCCCGTAGCGGGCGATCAAGCTCGCCAGCTCCGGCTCCGGCAGCCGATTGACCAGTTCGGCCGCGTCCGATTCCTGACCCGGGTCGAAACGCATGTCTAGCCGCCCCTCGGCTTGGAAGGAGAACCCTCGGCGAGGGTCGGCCAGCTGCATGGAGGACAGTCCCAGATCAAGCAGGACTCCGTCCACCGCTTGCCAGCCGACCGCCGCGGCGTGGGCGCTCAATTCTCGGAACGAGCCTTGCCGCAGGTGGAGGCGCGGTCCGAACCGTTCCAGGCGTTGCATGGCCAGCGGCAGTGCGACCGGATCCCGGTCAAGGCCCAACAGCTGCCCGGACGGCGCGGAGCGCTCCAGTATTCCCTCGGCATGCCCCCCCGCTCCTACGGTGCCGTCGATGATCCGGCCTCCGGGTTGCGGGTCGAGGGCGCTGAGCACTTGTTGGTAAAGAACCGGGGTGTGCGGCTCGGACGACGGCCGATCCACCGCCTACCCCGTCGACAAATCGAAGTCGGCGAACCGCTGGGCATTCGCCTCGGGATCGGTCACCGACTGCAATTGCTTCTCCCACTCCTCGGCCCGCCAAATCTCAAAGGACTCGCCGACCCCCACCAGGTAGACCTCCCCGTCTAACCCGGCGTAGTCGCGCAGGAAGGGCGGGATGTTGATTCGCCCGGCCGAGTCGAGGGCGACCTCGGTGGCTCCGCCAAAGATCACGCGCCGGACTGCGCGTGCCCCCGGTTGGGTAGAGCTAAGCGCAGAGGCCTTCTTGGCCATTCCGTGAAAATTCTCCGAAGTGTGCACGATGAGATTGCGCTCGAATCCCTGAATGAGGTAGGCTCCAGGGGCGAGGGCGGCCCGAAAGCGAACAGGGATCGTTAGCCGACCTTTCGTGTCGGTGGTATACTTGAATTGGCCTAAGAACATTCGTTCGTTGGTAGTTTAGAAAGTAGGGGACGCCGGCTAAGGCGGCGTCCCACACTCCCCCACTACCCCCCACAATCTTCCACAGTATATACCTACTTCTCCACCGGTTGCAATGAGTGCTCCGCGCGGCGGCCGGGTACAAGGGTCCTAGCATCCCGCGCGAGTCATGCGCAGACCGCCGCATGTGGTGGTCGCGCGCGGAGAGGGCCCCAATTCTGAGTTGGGGCGAGCGGCGGTCGGAAAACTTTAAGGTTGGGGGACGCTGAAAAGGTCGGGGCGCGGCGACGACTCGCCCCCCGGGGGGGGTTATAATTGCCCGTCCTTTCTTTTTTTTTTGACACCCCGGGCCTCATTTTTTTTTTCCTTTTTCCCTAATAACTACCAAGAAAGTTTTCACAAACCAAGAAAAAAAACCAAAAACCCTCTCACCCCCCACCTTTTGGGGTTTTCG
>CAYHSI010000056.1:0-10365 GCA_964359225.1 uncultured Anaerolineaceae bacterium | reverse complement strand
CATCGAGCCTGCTGCGAGGTACGAGGCGAGCGGCAGCCAGTACAGGTGGGAGGGATGCGGAATCTGGCTTGGATTGTCGAGGTAGTTCCACAGCACGGGTTCGTTCAACCCCTTGCCTTGCGCCAATTGCTCGGCCATGAGCAGGTAGTAGTCGGCGTCCATATAGCCCGGCCCGCGCACCCAGATCGCGGCTAACAGGCAGGTCGCCAGGCCAACGCTTAACAGGAAAGGAATCCGCACCGATCCAACCTATCCATCGGCCCCTGCCCGGCGGAATTCGAAGTGATGAAGCTGGGCCTCACCGAAGGACATCACCGAATCTTCGGAGAAGTTGGCCGTCAACCAGGCCAAGGCCGGGTGCTCCGGAGCGCCAAGCGCCGCGTATTCCGCGATCTCGCGCGGAAAGATCAGAAACCAGACCCCCGGCGCGTCGCCAATCGCGGTCCGCGCGTCCGGTTGGGCGATCAATCCGAGCTGGCGCTGAGTGGCCGGGGCGAGGGTATCGGAGCCGCTGCCCGGCGGATCGGCCAGGAACTCCTGATCGAGATCCGGGGCATAGTATTCGGAGGGGAGGGCAGTGAGCTTGTTGCTGTGGAGCAAGGATTCGCCCTCCGTCCTGTGACCCGCGACATAGTCCACGATGTCCTCATATGGCGCGTAGGGGAACCCGCGATACGTCCAATAGCTGGCCAGCCCGACAATGAAACTCACTCCGACCAGAATGCGGGCCGTCCAGCGGAAGGTGGCCGGCATCTCGACTCCAGCGATCACCCAGGCCAGAAAGAACAAGAAGGCCACGCCGGCCGGTAGCATCGCCCGATCCAGGTACACCGGTTGCCAGAGGGAAACCAGAACCATAGTGAGCAGCGGAGCGAAGGCCAGGTAGGCCGACCCGAGCGCGGGTGGCGCGCCCGCCGTCCGCCCCCGGTACGCTCTGAAGAGCGCCCAGACGCCAAGCCCGATGAGCAGGACCTGCGAGAACAGGATAATCGGCACTCCCCAGCTTGGCAGCGGCGACCCCCCAAGGTAAATCAGCATCGTCCGCAGGATTTCAGCCAATCCGGGCCGCGAGATCCAATAGGCTGCTTGGACCCGGCCGATCTGGGCGGGCAATCGAATCAGCCACGGCCCGTAGAGGACCAACCCGAGCAGGCCGCTCAGGAGGGTTGCCCGAGCCGCCTTCCAGTTTCGCAGGTAGATCGGGATGAGCGCCAATGGGAGCAGGAACAGCGCGGCCAGCGCGTGGGTGTACTGGGCGGCGGCCGCGAGAACCGAGAATCCAATCCATCGCAGCCACCCGCCCTCTCTTACCGCCGCCCGGAACAGAGTGGCCGCCGCGACCAATTCAAGCGCCAGCAGACCGTACATCCGGATTTCCTGCGCGTAGTGAACCTGGAAGGGTGACAGCGCCAACAGCCCGCCGATCCAGACCCCCAACCGCGGGCCAAAAATGGCCCGTCCGCCGAGATAGGTCAATCCCACTAACCCCAGCCCAATGAGGACCGAAAGGGATCGCATCGCCAAAGGGGTGGTGCCGAAGATCCTTCCCCACACCCACAGAAGCAGGTAATACCCGAGCGGGTGGACGTCGGGCGCGATCCCACCCTCCGGCGATAAGGTGGCCTGCACCATCGCAGTCGGGCCTTTCGCGGAAAGGAGAATAGCGAACGCTTCGTCGTACCAGAGCGGCTTGCCGGCCAGACCTGGAAGCCGGACGACCAAAGCTACTACCAGGATCGGTAACCAGGCCTGCCGCTGTAGCCACCGAATCCGCGGCGAAGGCTCGCCCGCAGGACGGATCGATATCTCTGGCTCAGCCATCAGGGCAGCCGGTATAAGACGTAGGCATCACCGAATGTCTCAGCAATCACCAGATCTTCTGTCAAGAAGCGCTCGAGTTCTTCCCAGTCCTCATCATCCAATGGATCGAAGCCGGCACTGCGAACCGCCTCGGCGCCCAATCGATAGTACAGCACATGGGTGACCCCTTGCTGGCCCCACCCGGCGAGCAATTCGCCGGGAGCCGCGCCAAGCCGGCGTTCATGCCACCAACGGTCCAGCAGGGAATCCGGCTCGCAGATCAGCCCCGATGGACAATAATAGCTGCGGGGTTCCCATAAGAATCGGACCCGACTGCCCTCAGGCAACCTGTCGAGCGCCTGCATGGCCACCGCATGCTGGCCCAGCCGAGAGCTTAAGAATTCCTGCTCGGGCTCTGACCCGCCGATGACCCTGAGCGGTGAGGCAGCGAAGAAGCCCAGGGTGGCCTGCAGCGCGGTCAGCGCCAGGACGAAGCCGAGCAGGCCGCCGATGATGAATCGGGCGGAGCGGCCCCGACGCCCAAGCGAGCCAATCCCATCAAAACCGGCCGCGGCGAGGATCGCCAGCTCGGGAAGAACTGGGAACAGCAGTCGGGTCTGCACGAGCAGTTGTGAAAACGCTAGCTGCGCCAGCCAGCCAAGATAGGCGGTTGCGCACAGGACCAGGAGTGCGGTCTTCAGCCTGGTGTGCTCGGGGAGAGCACCCCTGAATCCCAGCAGTGCCAGCGGGATGAGCGCGAGCAGGATCGGTCCGAGGGTCGCACCATAGCTTGGATGTCCTTGGAAGTAGCCGCCTTCCAGCCCCCAAATCGTCGCCTCCCACGGGGCGACGATGAGCTCGCCAAAGCCAAGCCCGGTTCCCGCCCGGCTGTACCAGGCAGCCCGAAGGGGATCCCAGAACTTGCCGGAAAAAAGGAAGGGGTAAACCGGATTGGAGGTCAGGACCCAATTCTTCAAAAGGAATGGAACCAGAAAAACGCAAACGGATCCGCCGAACAGCGCGGCCTCCGCGAACGAACGGCGGCGCAAGTAGGCGACCAAGACCAGGCCGGCCACCATCCACACCGCGGTGTATTTGGTGTTGAGCGCGAGGCTGGCCATCAGGCCGGCCAAGACGATCTGGGCGATCCGCTCAGCTCCGAGCGACTGCGCCTGTCCGCCGGGGTGTGCGGATTTGGCCGTCAGCAACACGAAACTCGCCAGGCCGGCGTAGGCGACGATCCATTCCACGTAGGCCCAGCCCAGGAGCAGCTGGGCCGTGGGTACTCCAAGCAAGATTGCCGCGGCGAGCCAGCTGCGCCCCGGTGCCACTCGCCGCACCACCTGCGGGAGCAAGGCAAGCGTGAGCAGGCCGAAGGACAGGTGGATCAGCTGAGGCACCCGATCGCCGGCCAGCAGCATCCCCCAGAGGAAGAGCATCGAACCGGCCTGCGGGAACCCGAGATAGGGCAGATCCAGGTCGTGAGTGAGCCGGCCGGCCTCGATATAGTGCTGTGGCCCAGTGAGGTGGTAGACCAATGAATCCCAGGCTGTCGGTGGCGCGAGGGCTGAAATTGCCGCGAGCAACAGCAGTCCGAGGACAAACCCGGCCAGCCACCGGTCGCCCCGCGCCCCCGGCAGGCGGACTCTCCGGCCCCGAAGCATGCGGACCGTGTGCCGCAGCGCGAACGGCAGCGAGATCCCCGCGATCCCCCAGGCCGCCCAACGGCTGTACGCCCCAAGCGCCCCCATCGCCAGGACCAGATAACTCAAGCCTGCCAGGCCGGCGCCGAGCTGCAAGGCGATCTGTGACCTCCCCTC
Source organism: uncultured Anaerolineaceae bacterium (assembly GCA_964359225.1). Taxonomy (GTDB): domain Bacteria; phylum Chloroflexota; class Anaerolineae; order Anaerolineales; family E44-bin32; genus JADFRG01. Next base: position 6,745 of record CAYHSI010000056.1, on the reverse strand, counting down.
CATGCTGCGCAGCGCCCGCATCCACGGCCGGCCCAACACGCTCGCTACACCGAGGGTCGCAAAGAGGCCGGCCAGCGAGCCAGCCGACCTGGCGAGCGCTTCGAGCCTAAGATCAGCCAGCGCCCCGGCGACTGCGCCCGGCGCGCCGGCCAGGGCTGCAAACTGCTCCGGGCTGCCCGGCTTATGAACCGCAAAGTACGCGCCGGTCACGAGGACAACCCAAGCCACCGCAACGATGGGCAGCAGCTGTCGCCTTCGGCGGGGCGGGGAGCTTTCCTTAAGGATCATGGGCGGCCGTGGACTTACGTTCTCAGCCTACGCACCACCCACCACCTGGACCACCACAGCCCGCCGAGCGCGAGCAGCGGGACCGGCAGATACAATGCGGGGTGTTCCTGGTTGCCCTCAATCGTGACAAGGAACAGCGTCCACAGTCCCACAAACAATCCGAACAGGGCGATCAGAATTGGCGCGTTCGCTCCCTTGCCCCACCGCTGGTTCCAAACGCTTAACACCAATACCAGGGCGGGAAGCATCACAACGTAATTAGTCGTCGCGGTCCGCAGCGCCACCAGGTTGGTGACAGCAATCGTCACCAATGCGGTCCACTGAAACCAACGATCCTCCTTCCCCAAGGCTTGCCGCCACATGAATGCAAGATAGATCAGTCCAAGACCGGTAACCACCGCGGTGATCGCGCCCGATCCGCTCGGGATCAATCCGGCCAGGATCGAGACCGGTGGTCCCACCGCCGTATAGCTGGTGTAGTCGATGATTTGTCTCGCCCACTCGATCGGCCAACTCGGGATCAATACCAGCGATCCGGCGAGCAGCAGCGCGATGGTCCCGAGACCCCAAGTCAGGATCTGTATCCGTCGGGTCGACACTGCCCATAAGAAGACGAATGGGATGAACAAGACCGCCATTTGAGGCTTGGTTAGGGCCAGGCCTAGCAAGACCCCGGCGACCGCATCTTGCCGGCGCTTTATGGCGAAGAGCGCGCCGATTATGATCAAGGCTTCGAGGACTGCAAACTGCCCGAGGATCACGGCCCGAAAGCCGTGATACCACAGCACTGAGAACACGATCAGCACCCGCTGTATCCAAGCGGAGGGCCTCCAGTCGGAAAGCTGAATGCTGAGCAGCGCGAGCACCGGCAGCGCCACCTCGAGCAGCGTCATCCAAAGTGCCCGGGCGATCGGGTACGAAATCAGGCCGAAGGGGCCGAAGAAGATCATGGAGAACAGTGGATATGCGAAATGTGCGACGTCTTCCCCGGCCTGTCGGTCGGCCGGTCGTCCGTAAATAAGGGTTTGGGCCACCAGGCTGACCTGCGGGGAATAGGGGTCTCGACCCAGTACCAGCCATTGGTTTGCCCCCACCCAGCGCGCCAGAAAGTCATTGCCCCCGGGTGCCTGGACCGCCAATCGGTAGTTGGCAATGCTCAATCCCACCAGCACGCCGGCCACAAGCACCAGCTGCCCGAGGCTTCCTAACCAGCTCAGGCCCGATCGCCTCAATCTCGCTCTGCCTTCCTGCTTGAGCCCCGCCCGAGTGACGGGTGGCGTCGGCTAGCGATTCGGATTTTGATGCACCCGAATCTCCCCCTCTTCCCATACCACGGGCCACGACTCGATCTGCTGAAGCATCTCCCTCACACCCCCCAGGTGGACAGCTCCCCACTCCCGCCAAATCGGATCGACCACCGCCATTCCGGCACGCGCATAGTCTGCCTCGAACTCAAATCGATCCAGAGGCACATCCGCCGGGTAGTCAACCGTCGGCTCTCCCCGGTACGCCAGCGACTGCTGGAAATCGGCCGTTGGAGGCTCCAAGGCCCAGGCCAGGGCCGGGGACGCCACGACGAACTCCTCGGTTCCCATGGACCGGTTCACGAAGGCAGCCGCTCGCCTGGCCTGCTCGACTGGCAGGTAGGCCCACTCGTTCTCGGGCTTGAAATCTGTTCGCACCCGGGTGACCAGCTCGAAGGTGGAAACAATGATTGGACTGATGACGACCAGAAACATCAGTCCGGCCGCTCCGAGTGCGGTCAGCCGCTTGTTGACCCAGGCGCCGGCGCCCGCGGCTGAGCACCAGTGGATCCTGCCCAGCTGATGTTGGATGGCCTCGCTGCCAACTCCCAGCAGCCAGGGGACGCCAATCCAGAGCAAGTTCGCGATCCCCAACCCAATAAATGGAAAGAGGGGGCTGATCGAGTAGAGGCGCAGCCCGGCCAGGCCAGAGGTTCGGCCGAGCAGGATCAGCGGGAGCAGGAACATGGTGAGCTGGAGCAGCCGCCAGCTCCGCGGCCGGGCCAGGAGCAGTCCGATGAGGGCGGGAGCCCACCATGGATCGGAGAGGATCAGGGTTCCGAAGTTGTAGACAACGAGGGGCAGTTGGGCCCACCAGGGGATCGCGGTCAATCGAGTCGCGATGAACTCAAGATCGAATCGGAAGGCGTCGGGGACTCGCATCAGCATCCAGGCCGCGTAAAGCAGCCCGGGTGCCAAGAACACGGGAATCCCCCATGCCAGATCGCGGCGGCGGGTGACGAGCGTGACCACGACCAGCGGCCCCGCCAGGGCGATCATGATGAGATCTATCAGCGAGCCGATCCCGATCGCCAGGGCGGCGAGCGCCAGGCCCGCCCGGCTACGCCGGTCGAGGTAGAACCACAAACCTCCGAGTGCCAGTACTACGAGCGGCGCGAGCAGGTTGTAACTGAAGCCGATCCGACTGTAGAAAACCGCCGGAGGATAGATCGCCAGCAGCCCGCCGCTCAGCAGTCCCAATCCGAGCGATCCAGTGACCCGACGCGAGAGCACAAACAGCAAGCCGGTCGTGAGGACTCCGGAGGTCGCGGCCAGCAGCCGTAGAGTCTGGAGCGGGCTGGCACCGGGCGGAGTGAGGGCCGAGGCGAGCAGCGGCGCCAGCGGCAAACGGGCGGCCAGCAGAGTGGACCGGTTGATCGCCAGGTATCGGACCTTGCCCTCTGTCAGGTGACGGGTGATGTCTGCCAGCGTTCCCTCGTCGCTGTACCAACCGGGATTGGTCTCGAGGTTTGTGAAGCGCAGTGTGCCGGCCACGGCCAGTACGAACACCAGGGCGATCGATTCCCAGGCCTTCATCCGACCCACCCCCAGATAGCAAACTGTCCGGAGAGCAAGAGTAATCCTGTCGCCGAGAGGTAAACGATCAGCCGATGAATCCACGGCCGGCGTCCCCATCCGGCCAGGACGAGATACGCGGGGAATAGGATCAGTACGTAGCGGGCGGATCCGAGCAGCGGCGCGATTCCCGCGGCCCTGCCTAGATATAGCAGCAGGAACGCGGAATAGAACACCGCCAGCGGCCTGGAAAGCTGCCGCCAAACCGGGACTGCCAGAGCGAGGAAGAGCAGTAGGAGCGCCAGATCGAACAGGTCAGCAAAGTTTGTCTCGCCGGCGACCAGCCGCCCGATCGCGCGGAGCAGATTGACTCCGGGAAGCGTGAACCCACCTTGCGAGCGGGCCGCCTGCATCTCAATCGGCGTAAGCGGCGAGAGACCCATTCCAAGCCACACGTACAAGGGAAAGGCGAGTGCACCGGTAAGCGCCCCCGCCACCGCCAGCAGCGGTCGCCAGCTTTTCTCTCTCCGGGCGGCCGACCACGCCGTCGCTCCGATCGGCACGATCAGCAGTGCCCCGGTCAGACGGGAGAGCGCCGCAAGACCGACTGCCAGACCGGAAGTCAACCAGCGCGCCCTCCGGGCGGCGAGCAGCGCCGCCGCGGCTAGGAGCAATAGCAAGGACTCGGTGTACCCCGCGAACCAGAAGAAGGCAGTCGGAAAGATCGATAGGTAGAGGACCGCCCGCCGAGCCCAGATCGGATCAGCGAGCTCCTCGCGTGCCAGGGAATAGAAGGCTGCCATCCCTGCCAGGGCAGCCACATTCGAGACAATCAAGGCAGAGACCAGGCTGTCGGTGCCCATCAGCGCCGATGCCAGGCGAACCAGGCCGGGGTACAAGGGCGGAACGAAGAGCGCACTGTCGAAGGCCTCATAGCCGCGCTCGGCGATCGCCTGGTAGTGCAAAGTGTCCCAGCGTTGCCACGGCTCGAGCCAGGGGTTGGTCTCAACCTCGACTCCCAGGTAGGGTCGTGCCAGCGGATCCGGCGGGATCGGTTGTGAAAAAATCTGGCGGACGAGAAACATCCAGAGGGTCAGTCCGATCCGCACCGCCAGGTAGATCGGCAGTACTTCTCGAACCCCGCTCCGCCGCCAAGCCAGGTGCAAACGATTTGCCCATGAGGCGGGACCCGGTCTGGCATCTTCCATCGCTATGCGACCGATTCAACTTTCGGAAAGCACAACTGCCTGGGAATCTTCATAGAGAATTCGCCAGCCGGCCAGCAACAGTTCGCGGGTGATCGGCGCCTCGGGCTCCAGCAGCGCAGTCTTCAGGCCCCAACGGCTGAGGATGTCTTCCCAGCCCGGGTCGGCTCTCCACAGCCGCAAATACTCCTGCAGGATCTCATCATCAAACAGATCCGTGCGGCCATCGACGAAACTCAGGTAGTGAGGATAGAGAGCCCAAATTGCGTAACTCCCCCAGTTGTACGAGTTCAACAGCGGCCCGGGCGGTCGAGCTTCCAACAAGTAGGCGGCCGCGGCGACCGGAGTCTGATCGCGGATCGCGGTCTCATTGACACTCCTCGACAAGGGAATAATCGCCTTGAGCGCGGCAGCGGCCACCAGCAGCGCCAGCAGAAGTACGTTCACAGCCTGGGCGGTGCGTGCCGAAAACTGGTTTGCCGGTTTTCTGCTGGGGAACCAGTTCTGTAGAGTCAACGCCATGTGCTTGGTGAGGATCGGCAGGGCGACCAGTGCGAACAGGGCTATGTTGCGGGCGGCCAAGAACCCAAGATAGGCGAAGGCACTCACGCTCAGCACTTCGCGCCAGCTTGGCGCCTCGGGGGAGAGGGCCAGGAAAGCCAATGTCAGCAGCAGCATCCACAAGAACGGCTGCAGCTCCAGCGAATGAAAGTTGGGCGATTGCCACTCCTGAATATAGTCCTGCAGCACGCCGATCGAGACCGTCTTGAACGGGTAGGCGAGCATCAGCGGGCCGTTCGGATTGAGGCTCACCGCCGCGGCGCTCATTCCGGCGCCGGCCGCGATCGCGCCAAGGCCCAGCTTCGGGCTGCCGCTCGGCGGGATGCCGAATCGGGTCGGAGTGATCCGATCGAGGCCGGTCGAGATCAATTCGATCAAGAGAAGCAGGAGGCCGACCGCGAACCCTCCATGCAAGTTCACCCATAGTGCAGTGAGGGCCGGCCACAGCCAGAGTGAGCCCCACCCTTTCCGGCGGACTCGCTCCAGGGCCCAGATGAATGCGCCCGTCAGTGCAAACGACAGGATTTGTGGCCTGGCCGACCAATACACACCGGCACAGGCGGCCGCCAATACGAACGTGAAACCTTTCAAGAGGGCAGGCGCCTCGACCGATTTCCACACAAAGGCGAATCCGACCAACACGCTCAGCGCCGTGAAGAGGTTGAGTCCCGGGAACCCGAGCCGTTCGAACGTGGCCACCATTCCAATTTGGGCCAGCCACCCCGGATAGAGCCAGGGCTGACCGAGCCGGGTCAACGAGAACGGATCTTGGCGGAGCAGCTGGCCGTGCTCCAGGATCCAACTTCCCGCCCGGAGATGCCACCAGGTGTCGCTGGTCACTGAAATCCGCAGCGCCATCGTGAAGATGGCCAGCAGGCTAACGGTCGAGACCAAGCGCTTGAAATTCATCCGGGCGGAAGAATTCCGGGCGGAAGCCCGAGCTCGGCCGGTGAGATGGGTTCGCTCAATTGATAGAAAACCCGGATGGTACCCACCGTGGCTTCCCTCCAGCTCACGCCGTTCTCGGTAAGCCCTCCGCGAATCACGCGGTCCAACTCCGGCTGCAGGCTAGTAATGTAGGCCACCCGCTCACTGCTTTCAACCATACCGTTGTACGGCGCATACCGGTCGTCGCGAGCGGTGTACCTCAAATCCCGGTGATATGGGAGCTGGGGGACGAATATAAGCCGCTCCCCCGAGAGAAAGGCGAGCGGGTAGGCCACCCAATAATTCGTGTAGCCGCGCTGCTCATTCGAGCCTTCCAGCAACGGGACCAGCGCTCGGAGGTCTTCCGCATCGATCTGGGTGTCGGGTCCAAACTGAGTACTGATTCCGGGTGGGTTTCGCAATGCAGATTCAACGGTCCCCCAGAGATTGAACCCCAGGACTCCCGCCAGGCCGGCCACGGCCAGCCCCGCTGCCGCGTGCCCGGCCAACCACAATACCAGCTCCGCCCCGATGATCGCGAGGGGGACAGCCAACGGGAGGAAGTATCGGCCGGAGGGATCCGCGCCGAACGGGGTGAGCCAGAACCCGAACAGCACAAGGGCCACGACTCCCACCAGGAGCGACCTGGCCGTATTGAGCGGCCGCTCCCGCCGCAACCCGCGGCCGGCGAGGGTCAGGGCTGCGAGCCAGAACAGAACGGCCAACGGGAGCAGGGGCCACGCCAGCCAGCGCACTTCCCAGGGCGGCCTCAACCCAAAGATGACGGTGGAACCAAACAGCAGCAGGTTGAGCGCATGGGCCCCGAGGTAAGGGAGCACTGCGGATGGGCTCGAACCAACAATCGCCGATCCCATCAATTCGCTCAGGAAAGTGGAGGCTCCTTGGCTTCCGACGCTCCAGATCCACGGCCCGGCACCGGCCAGT